>JBMGNO010000090.1:0-2019 GCA_049739405.1 Rickettsiaceae bacterium | reverse complement strand
ATTTAAAGCCGCTCTGACTAGGGTAATGAACTCCTATGTTGATAAAAGCGGATTGGGTAAGAAAATGAAGGTATCTTTATCGGGCGATGATGCAAGAGAAGGTCTAGCTTGTGTATTGTCGGTCAAGCTACCTGATCCAAAATTCTCTTCACAAACGAAGGACAAACTAGTATCTTCCGAAGTAAGGCCAGTTGTAGAATCTGCAGTATATGCAAAATTATTAGAGTGGTTTGAAGAACACCCAAATGAAGCGAAAATCATTGTGGGTAAAGTCGTTGAAGCCGCTTGCGCTCGTGAAGCAGCAAAAAAAGCTCGTGAATTAACTCGACGCAAATCAGCCCTAGAAGTTTCAAACTTACCAGGCAAGCTTGCCGATTGCCAAGAAAAAGACCCTGCTCTATCTGAGGTATTCATTGTGGAGGGAGACTCTGCGGGTGGTACGGCTAAACAAGGAAGAGACCGTAAGACTCAGGCTATCCTACCACTAAGAGGAAAAATATTAAACGTTGAAAGAGCAAGGTTCGATAAAATGTTAGGCTCCGATCAAGTTGGAACATTAATAACAGCCCTTGGCGCAGGCATCGGCAAAGAGCTTGACATCACAAAGCTACGTTATCATAAAATTGTAATTATGACTGATGCGGACGTTGATGGCTCACATATCAGAACCCTTCTACTTACGTTCTTTTATCGTCATATGCCAGAAATCATCGAAAAAGGTTACTTATATATTGCTCAGCCCCCTCTTTATAAAATCAAACGAGGCAGCTCAGAAACATATCTAAAAAATGAACAAGCATTACAAGAATACTTAATCAATGGCTGTATTAATGATTCATTTATTGAAAAAGATGGCAATAAATTGCAAAATGACGAACTAAAAGGTATGCTAAATAGGGTCGTTGCGTTTAACGATAAATTATTTTCAATTGCCAAAAAATTTGATAAAGACATTGCTGAATGCTTAGCTCTTAAGAATTTATTTTCAGAAAAAATATTCAAAAAAGAAATGCACGATGCACTAGTGGAATCATTATCTCCTCTAAACTTAGGCGACGTAGAGCCCGATAAAAGCAACTGGGAAGTCGAGATATCGGATGAAGAAATACAATTTTATCGCCTAGTACGCGGTGTTAGAATCAATAAAACTCTACATATCAAACAAGTTAATACGCCAGAGTTTAAAAAACTTAATGAGCTAGGAGAAGCTTTAACCAAGCTGTTTGAAGGCGGCTGTACTATTAACATCAAAGGCAGTGACCATAAAACAAACAGACCAACAAAACTGCTTGACTTAATCATGACCTTAAGTAAAAAAAACATCTCTGTTCAACGATTTAAAGGGCTTGGTGAAATGAATGCCGAGCAGCTATGGGAAACAACTCTTGACCATAATAGACGTACGTTATTACGCATCGGGGTGGATGATGTTGATGGCGCGGAAGAAATAATATCTACCTTAATGGGCAGCGTTGTGGAACCTCGCAGAGAATTTATTAATAATAATGCTTTGAATGTTGCTAATTTAGATGTGTAGTTTAAATTAGCAAATTGAATTAAGTAGCGCACAAATCAGGTTGTTTTACAAAATATTAACTTTAATAAAGTAAAATGTATTTAAACAACTTTATTTTAATCGAAAGGAGCGCCTTATGACCGATAATAAAACTGAAGTTTCTTCAGAAGAAACAAGAAAGCAATATAAAAATATAGTAGAGTTTACTGAAGCGGTAATACGTGATAACGACGAAGTAGCAAAACAAAAATTCTTAGAAATAGATCCGAATGTGATAATAACACCAAAACATGTCAATGATGTTCTAAGGAAAATTCCTTTTTTAGCGCATTTAAGTAGTGATTACAACACAGAAAGTTTAAGGCCATTATTCCTTGCGGCCTTTAACAAAAGAACTGAATTAATAAAATTCATGGTCGAACATGGCGCCGATATTGACATGCCGCATGTAAAAACTAATGCGTCATTAATGCACTTCGCAATAGTCAATGAAGATGAAGAAT
>JBMGNO010000089.1:0-2071 GCA_049739405.1 Rickettsiaceae bacterium | reverse complement strand
GAATTGACGAAGTTTAAAGAATTTATGAAGAAAGTTGAGATTAATCAGGATTCACCGGTTAAACATCAATGGTTAAAGTTTCTATTAAAGTGCCATGAAGCGACATCTACACCTGATGATGTGGCAGAAGTGATTAAAGAAGGTTATGAAATTATGAAAATGGCTAATTGGTCGCCTACACAGAAGGCGTTGTATGATATGAGGATAGATGAGGAAGCCCTGCAGCAAAGTAAAATAGCAGAAACTGCGGCGATAGCAGAGGCTAGAGGCCGGGCAGAAGGAGAGGCTAGAGGAGAAGCTAGAGGCCGGGCAGAAGGAGAGGCTAAATCTATACAAAAAGCTTTCAGATATGAAGAAAGTGAATCTGAAATACTGAATGACCATAGCTCTTTAAATCAAAATAAGTTAAATTTAATCAAAGAGCTGCCTTATCCCCCTGAACATAATTTAATTACAGAAATTTTATTGAATGACTTTGATAATAGCTCTGTACAGGAAAAAGAAGATTATGATAATGAAATATTAGGTGATAATAATTTAAGCATAGATAGTAATTAGCTAGCTTTGGTATTTGTTTAGATAAGCGCATCTACTATCTAGTAAATTAATACTTGACAAAAAATTGAACCTATGGTGTATTAGTTTATGTTGGTAATTGTGGGTTCATAATTGTCAATTGTTTTTAAAAAAATAATACATTTATGAGTATATAATTATGAAGCATAACAATAGATTTAATACAACAAAAAGATCTCTCTTGGCAGCAGCACAAGTGATTGACTTGGCTAATTTTAATTCGATGCAAGGATTTAGTATCCACGGCGCATCAGATTTTGATCTACTTACATCAATTAGCTTAGCACCAGATTTTAATAATGATACTATAGCGGACTTTGTGGTCGGAAGTCAAAACGCGCCTTCAAATGGTCGTGGTAGAGGTTATGTTGCGTATGGGAAAAACCCCGCTAGTATATCCGATATTGACTTAGCAACAAATGATTCCACTCAAAAACTGTCTATTTTAAATCCTCAAGATGGCTCTCGTTTCGGTCAGTATACTGATAGTATAGATTTTAATAATGATGGTATTAGCGATGCAGTTATCTCTCAAACTAATCGAATATATGTTATTTATGGAATGAATGGGAATTATCCAAGCGATATTGATTTAACTAGCTTTACCTCTGGCCCTACGGGGTTTATTATTAACCTTGCTGGGTCTTTTGTTGGGTCATTTTCTGGTATAGCAAAAAATACAGGAGATTTCGATAATGATGGTATTGACGATCTTGTTATAGGAGATTCAAATGCTGCGCCTAATGGAAGGTCTCAAGCTGGAATAGTTTATATTTTATATGGTTTAAATGGGGGACATACTTCAGATATTAATTTAGATTCTAATACCTCGTCAAATTCTCAGCAAAGAGTGATATGGGGGTCTTCTGGTGATAATATGGGTCGTGGTGTGTCCACAGCTGGTGATTTTAATAATGATAACATTGATGATGTAGCTATAGCGTCATCAAGATCTGATCCACTGGGACGTAATGATGCAGGAACCGTATATATTATCTATGGACAGAATGGCAAATCATCTACTACGTTAGACGTGCTGGCTCTACAAAGCACTGAAGGAGTAGAGGTTTTGGGATCCACCGCATCTGAAAATATTGGTCTTGGAAGAGCACGTTCAACTGTGGTCTCATTAAATCATCTTGGTGATTTTAATAATGACGGAATTAGTGATTTAGGTATAGGAACTCGTAGTAATTATGTCTATGTTGTATATGGTAAACAGGGTAACTACAATACAGCAATAGATTTGGCATCGCCTCCTGCTAACTCAGTTTTACAAATTAATGGTATCAGTGGTGATAGTTTAGGGTCATCACTAGGATTTATTGGTGATGTTAATAATGATGGGTTTAATGATATTGGAGTTGGAGATAGTATTGGTGGTAGTGCTAATATGGGCAAAGTATTTGTTATTTACGGTCCATCAGATGTTTATGGTTCATCTTTAAACCTAGCGTCGTTGACTGATGCTCAAGGAATTATATATAAAGGTCCT
>JBMGNO010000088.1:0-2073 GCA_049739405.1 Rickettsiaceae bacterium | reverse complement strand
TAAAAAATCGTTCCAAGTCTCAATATGACTAAGCGAACAGCCTATAGTTCCTAGTTTAGGCAGATGCCCTAAATGTTGTTTATATGACTCTTTATCTAGCCATAAATCAACCTGTTTTTTAGATAATTTATTACCATCAACGGCAGAAATTCTTTTAATATCAAATTCTAACTTATTAATATTATTTTTAATATAATTATATCGCTCTTTTGAACTATCTAAATTAATTACATATACCCCTACTCCGCAACCCGGAGGGGTGCTAGAAATATAAGGGGATTTAGAATTTAAAACATAATATCCTTGCGGTACAGAAATAAATAAAATTATAAAAACAAAAATTACTTTAAAGATTTTTAAAATCGACATGATTAATAAATTTAACAAATTAGTAAATTGTTGTTTATGATAACATTATTTGCTTAGAATGCAAGTTTTTTAAAGTTTACCGAATTCTAAATCAAATTTTATATTGTTCTTATTAGGAGTTCAATATATGATATTGGTATTATTTTTTAGATCTTCAATAATTTAACTATGCCAACTCTTCTTAAAAAAAAGCTCGATAATAATCAACTTGCATTAAAAACCAAGCTAGATCATATTGCCGCCAAAATAAATCATTATTACAAAGGGTGGTATCAATTACGGAAGCTCAACCCTATAAACTTACTATTTAACAAAAAATCCCTAAATAACATTTATTTACACGGCAAAGTTGGCAGAGGAAAGACCATGTTAATGCATGATTTTTATGCTCAAATAAATGTTTCTAAGCAAATAGTTCATTTTCAAAAATTTATGCAAGAAATTCATAACAAATTACATAAATTGAAAGATATATCCGAGAAAAAAATCATCAAACAACTGGCCCAAGACATCTCCAAAAAACATCACCTACTATGTATCGACGAGTTTGAAATTAATGATATAAGCGATGCTATGATAATCATGCATCTATTTGAGCATCTGAGGCAAAACGATACAACTATTTTTCTTACAACAAATACTAAACCTAATAATTTATATAAAGATGGAATACAGCGTGATTCATTCTTACCTTTTATTGACTTTGTTTGCAATAATTTTCATAATCTGGACCTTGATAGCCCCACCGATTATCGCTATAACATGATCCAAGACCAGCAGCGTATTTTTATGCCTAGCGATGATCACTCTTTAAAAGAAATTGAAACCATCAAGAATAATTTAAGTTTAGAGAAAACTCTAGGTGAGCGTAAAAGTGAGTTATTAGGCCGTTTCATTAGCTTTAAAACAGCAACTAACAATACCGTTTTCACAAATTTTAATGAGCTATTTCAACGCAACTTAGGTTATAATGACTATGTGCATTTAACGCAACATTACGAGATATTTATTGTTGAAAATATTCGTAAAATTAAAGATAGTGAAACAGATATCATTACCCGCTTTATAAATTTTATTGATAATGCTTACTACAATAAAGCTTTGCTATTTTTAACGAGTGATTATAGTATAGATGAAATATATGAATCAGGCCCCAAAATTAAAGAGTTTCAGCGAACTATTTCCAGAATATATGAAATGAATACAAAGAAATATACCCCTAGAATTGAAAATTAACAGTAATTATGGCAAAATTTATCACTTTTGAAGGCGGCGAAGGCTGTGGCAAATCCACCCAAAGCAAAATGCTAGTTGATGCTTTAAAAAACAAAGGTCTAGACGTTTTGCATACTCGAGAAATTGGCGGCACTCCGTTAGCGGAAAAGATACGCGACCTTATAATGCAAGAGGATTTTCTTAGTAAATCAGAGTTATTTCTAATTATGGCTGCGCGCTGCGAACATCTAAATAATGTTATAATACCTGCCCTTAAAAAGGGGATATGGGTTATATGCGACCGTTTCATTGACTCTACAGCTGCATATCAAACCATAAACTCTGACTTAACAAAAGGTGATATCTATAACTTACACCAAATAATGGCTCCCTCCTCTACTCAGATACTTCCTGATCTTACTTTCTTTTTGGACATCTCGCCTAAAGAAGGAATGAAACGAGCTTTATCTAGGGGCGTAGTCAATAAAT
>JBMGNO010000087.1:0-2348 GCA_049739405.1 Rickettsiaceae bacterium | reverse complement strand
ATGATAAATTTCATCGGGAATAACGCCGCTGAAGCTAAATTAGTTGATACTATTGAAAATAAAGACTTTACTGCAGAGCAATCCTATACTAAAACATATGGATCAGAACAAACTGGTATTCAAAAATTTGTAGGTAATTTAGGCAGGTTTAACGCCTCAACTAAGAAAAACAAAAAAAAGAAAAAGTAATTTTTTAAGACATATATAACTTGATGAGATTTTTATGATTAAAGACTCCGAACTAAATAAATTACAGAAATTAGTCAAAATTAACTATTCTGATGATGAGAAAAAAGTGTTTTTAGATAAACTATCTGGAGTAGTTCAAATGATTGATCAGCTACAAGAGCTAGACTGCACAAACATAGAACCACTACGCTCAGTTGTACAAGAGAACCAAAGAATGGTTGAAGACAAGGTCTCTGAAAAAGATATTTCGAACGATCTATTTTCAGGGGTGCCAGAGCAAGGTAAAGATTTAGCAAAAGAAGTGAAATGCTTCGTTGTTCCAAAGGTGGTAGAGTAAAATGACAAACTTAAATAAATTATCAATAACAGAAGCTATAAAAGGCCTAAAAAACAAAGAATTTTCTTGTGAAAATTTAGTTGAAGATCATATAAAGCAGATTGAAAAGAATCAAAAACTAAATTGCTATATAACTGAAACTTTTGACCTGGCAAGAGAATTAGCATCCAAATCTGATCAAAATTACAAAAATGGTGTTAACAGGCCTCTAGAAGGCATTCCTGTTGGAGTAAAAGACCTATTCTGCACGAAAGGTTTCAAGACTACATCAGGGTCTAAGATGCTGCACAACTTTGTACCTAGCTACGAATCAACAGTTAGCGGCAACATAGCAAAAGATGGCAGCATCATGCTTGGTAAATTAAACATGGATGAGTTTGCTATGGGCTCTTCAAACACTACCAGTTATTATGGTAATGTCATTAGCCCCTGGAAAGAACAAGGGAGCGACAAAGAAATAGTTCCTGGCGGTTCATCTGGCGGCTCTTCAGCAGCGGTAAGTGCATTTTGTGCGATGGCAACACTTGGTAGCGATACTGGCGGATCTGTAAGGCAACCAGCTTCATTCACTGGAACAGTTGGAATAAAGCCTAGTTATGGGCGCTGTTCTCGTTGGGGTATGGTCGCATTTGCTAGCTCACTTGACCAAGCGGGTATTTTCACAAGGACGGTTGCTGACTCGGCCCTAATGCTTGAATCGATGATGGGATTTGATCCAAAAGACTCCACTTCAGCCAATCAACCCGTACCAGAATTAGTGAGCGCAACAACTAAGTCTGTCAAAGGAATGAAAGTTGGTATACCAATTGATTTAATGAAAATTGAAGGAGTAAATCCAGAAATCATTAAAATGTGGGAAGACTCAATCGAAATGATGAAAAATGATGGCGCTGAAATAGTTAACATCACTTTGCCTCATGCAAAATATGCTCTGCCGGTATATTACGTTATTGCTCCAGCAGAAGCATCTGCAAACCTAGCAAGATATGACGGAGTAAGATATGGCTACAGAACTGAAGAAAACTGTAGTAGCCTTGATGAAATGTATGCTAAAACTCGTAGCGAAGGATTCGGAGAAGAGGTAAAAAGACGTTTAATGGTAGGTGCATATGTATTATCATCAAGTCATATGGATGCGTATTATCTAAAGGCTCAAAAGGTCAGGCGCTTAATAGCTAATGACTTTAAAAATGCTTATGAAAAAGTTGATGTTATAATGCTACCAGCTACTCCAAGCGCAGCCTTTGGCATTGAAGATAATCAAAGCGATCCGCTGACAATGTATTTAAATGATATCTTTACAATTCCAGCATCACTTGCTGGCTTGCCATGCTCGTCTATACCAGCCGCTTTAAATTCCAAAAATTTACCCCTAGGAATGCAGTTAGTGGCACCGGCATTTGATGAGTACAACCTGATCAAAGCCTCAAGCGTTATTGAGAGAGCTACAAAACACCTAAACTTTACACCAGGAGGATTTTAATATGGCATATATAGAAGGAAATACTGGTAAGTGGGAGTATGTAATAGGCCTTGAAGTTCATGCTCAAATCTCATCAAAAGCAAAGTTGTTTTCAGAAACTGCAACAGAGTTTGGAGCAGAACCAAACTCTCAAGTGTCATTAGTTGATGCAGCAATGCCAGGAATGCTTCCTGTGCTGAACAAATATTGCGTAGAGCAAGCAATTAAGACTGGTTTAGCTATTGATGCAAAAATCAATAAAATGTCGATTTTTGATCGTAAAAACTATTTTTATGCTGACTTACCACAAGGTTATCAAATATCACAGTTTTACTCTCCAATAGTAGAGCACGGGGTATT
>JBMGNO010000086.1:0-2450 GCA_049739405.1 Rickettsiaceae bacterium | reverse complement strand
ATGATAATGACTTAGATTTAAAAAAGCAGGCTAGTTATCTGCGCTATGAAAGCGTTATTACAATCGAAGGAACAGTTGTGATGCGTGATAAAGAAGCATTCAATTCAAACATGGAGACCGGAGAAATAGAGATATCTGTTGAAAGCTATATTCTCGAATCAGCGGCTGAACAACTACCAATGATTGTTAATAATCCAGATCAAGAGTCTCCTGAAGAAACTCGCCTTAAATATCGCTTCTTGGATTTGAGGCGCAAAAATTTGCATGATAATATTGTGCTTCGTTCAAAAATTATTTCCCACTTAAGAAACTCAATGCACTCAGCAGGTTTTGAAGAATTTCAAACGCCAATTCTAACAGCAAGCTCGCCGGAAGGAGCGCGTGACTTCTTGGTGCCAAGTAGGTTGCACCCAGGTCAGTTTTATGCCCTTCCGCAAGCGCCGCAACAATTTAAACAAATGTTGATGATGTCTGGATTTGATAAATATTTTCAAATAGCACCATGTTTCAGAGATGAGGATGCAAGGGCTGACAGATCACCAGGCGAGTTTTATCAACTGGATATTGAAATGTCATTTGTTACTCAAGAAGATGTATTCTCAACAATTGAGCCTATTATGTACGATGTGTTTAGTAAATTTAGTGATAAGAAAGTATCTAAAGCACCTTTTAGACAGATTCCATACGTAGAAGCAATGTATAAATATGGTTCTGATAAACCTGATTTACGTAACCCAATTGAAATTGCTGATGTTACTGAAATTTTCCGTGACTCAGAGTTTTCTTTATTCCGCGATGCAATTAAAAAAGGTAGTATAGTCAGAGCTATTCCAGCTCCAGGGGCGGCGAGTAAGTCTCGTAAGTTCTTTGATGAGATGATTAAGTTTGCCATTAGTGAAGGCGCAAAAGGTCTTGGTTATATTCAGTTTACTGATAGTGAGGGTGCCAAAGGGCCTATTGCTAAATTTTTAAATGATGAGCAACTGGCAGATCTTCAAAACATGGCAAAGCTTAGCAACCAAGATGCTGTATTCTTCTCGTGTAGCAATGAGTTAGAAGCTGCTAAGATGGCTGGTAAGGTGAGAACAAAATTGGGTGTAGATCTAGACCTTATTTCTAATGACTGTTTTGAGTTTTGTTGGATCACAGAATTCCCGTTTTATGAGTTGAATGAAGATACTAAGAAAATTGACTTTAGCCATAATCCATTTTCTATGCCCCATGGTGGTTTGGAGGCCTTGGAGAACGCAAAAACTCAACAAGAATTATTAGATATAAAAGCTTATCAGTATGATATTGTGTGTAATGGTGTTGAGCTATCAAGTGGTGCAATCAGAAACCATAAGCCTGAGTTAATGTACAAAGCTTTTGAAATAGCGGGTTATAGCAAAGAAATGGTTGATCAAGAATTTGGTGGCATGATTAATGCATTTAAATATGGAGCTCCTCCACATGGCGGTATTGCGCCTGGTGTTGACCGCATGGTGATGCTAATTGCTGATACTGCTAATATCCGTGAAGTCATAGCTTTCCCGATGAACCAACAAGCTGAAGATTTGTTGATGAAAGCGCCAAATTATGTTAATCCAGAGCAGCTGAAAGAACTAAATATCAACTTGTCTCCATCAGTTCGTAAAAAAATTGAAGAGATGAATAAATAAGTTAACTCTTTATAGTGAATTAATGTTTCTACCCTCCTAAAAATAATACTTTTTAGGAGGGTAGAAAAACACTACTCATGCGTAGCATGTGCAGGTTTTTGGCGGGTAAATTAAAGATTACCCTAAGAACAAACTTAATTCACTATATCATGATTGTCAGAAAAATTAAACTCTAATGTATCTAAAAGATTATCAAAATTAGGCGATAAATTAGCTACTGTTGGTATGTTATTAACTTGATTAAGTTCACTATATAGTAGGGCGTCAGTGTTTTCCTGGCTAGAATTCTCTGTAAGAGAAGAAAGAAAACTATCGGCTGTACCTAAATCCATATCGGTTGCATCCCAAGGATTTTCAAACGAAAATTGAGAGTAAGAAGGTTCAGAATGTCTAGTTTCATATTGACGTATATCAAAGCTTTTTATTAATTTTTTAATCCCTGGGTAACTATCTAACTCTGCTATAACAGCTTCATCGAATCCTCTGGTTTGTATCAATACCTGCATGCCAATCAGATCTTGATTTTGATAGCACTCTAGTAATGTTTGTGGTTGATTTATTGCATCGCTACAATTAATGTTCCCGCCTTTTGATAGAAATTTCTGAAGATTATCTAGCTTGCCATTATTGTAAAGTGTTTTTAGGCAGAATGGTTGATATATACTCCCTTTGTCAGATATAATAAAATTATAATATACATCCAAAATACTATCTTTATTCTTTAATAACAAAGATAGTATTTTTTCATTCCCTTCAGTATCAATTTTTTGTTGCCATTTAATAAAATCA
>JBMGNO010000085.1:0-2492 GCA_049739405.1 Rickettsiaceae bacterium | reverse complement strand
CTAATGGTAGTATTTCTTTTACAATATCTTGGACCGGTAAAGACTTCCCTTCTGGCAACTCTTTTTGCCGGTCAATGAGCTGAGAAACTATGTTATACCCTTGTGATGAAATCTCTTTAATATTTTCTTTTTCAGCTGCAAATAGTTTGAATACATCAGAAGCAAATGGTAATAATGTGGATGCTCCTTCGGCCCCTAATTTTACTATATTTTCAGTTACCTCAGTTGATATGCCAAGTTCTTTAAACCGATTATCTAATAATTCACTTTTGGATATTATCAAAGTTGTTAATTTTGCAACAAACTCTTTTTCTTTACTGAGCGTAGATCTTACCTCTTCGTTCTCTAAGACGTTTTTAATTAAGTCAGAAGATGCTAGGTCAATAATTGTATTAACTGACTCTTTTTTATCCTCTGCAAGGGCTATATCAACAATATTATTAACCAACTTTAGCCAGTTATCAGAAGATGTAAAAGATTTCTCAATTAAAGACTGAGATACCACGGAAAGATTTGTTTTAATATACTCAATATCATAACCATTCTTCTCTAAAGATAAAACAACTTCTGAGATGTTTTTGCGTAGCTGCAAATTTTTCAACTCTTTATCAATCTTTTGAACTTTACCGGACTCTGGCCCGTATTTTTTTGCTAATTTAACCCTATTAGCCTGATATTTATCTATTTTTTCATTAATTGACTTATTTTGACTTAACAAGCGATAAGAAGCTGCTACAATATCTGGAGTGATTTTATTTGCTACTGATGATAAATTTGGTAAAATCTTATCTAGCTCTTCTTTGCTTTTTGGATCATTTAATAATTTAAGAAAAAATGACGGGTCTTTTGCATCACGCCCTTCTTTAAGTTTTTTACTTTCCGATAAATAATAAGGAGAAGAAGTCAAAACGTTTACTAGTGAAGGGGCGTTGCCAAGACCAAGCTTTATAGCACCTTGTAAACCATTAGCAATAGATAAAGTTTTTTCATGAGATCCTGGTTTTTTATCCGGTGACTCTAAGATTTTTTGAATTATAACTACTGATTTTTCAGTTTTTGAGATATCGAGAACAGACTGAAGCAAATTATCCCTTTCTTTTTCATATTTATCCAGCTTACTCTGTTCTGCTTTAATTACAACTTCTTGATATTCTTGCAGTTCTTGTTTATCTTCCTTACTGGCCTTATCACCCATCTGCTGAATAGTTTTAATGCGTTCCTGCATGTGAATTTTAGTTTTTTGTATGCCGTCTGATAAATTAAACCTCTTCATTTTTTCAGAAGTAAGTTTATCCATAACCTTTTGATCTGGGTTATTAACATCAATCAAGGAGGTTAGCTTATCAATATTTTCTTCTATTTTTCTATAATCATTGTTGGCTTTAATTAAAGCGTTATAATAATAAGATAATGTCTGTGCAGATTTTTTTTTCTTTTCCAAAGCCATATTACTCTCCTTACTAAATATCTATTAACGCTGTAATTCTAACATTAAAATGGACTAAGATAGAATTAACAAGAATAAGAAAGTATAATAATCGCTAACTCAAGTGATCTTTATATCACCTAATAGTTATTTTTCTGGTATGCTCATCAATAATTTCGATATTAAGAAAGATTGTACTCTCAGGCAGCATCTTGGAAATAATTTCTGGCCATTCGATAAGAGTAATATGCCGATCAAAGGCTTCGTAAACGCCAAGTTCAAATGCTTCGTATTCTGATTTAAGACGGTATAAATCATAATGGTAAATAGAAAGTGAGTCAGTGATATCATAAGTTTGTAGCAAGTTAAAAGTCGGGCTAACTACAGTTACGGATTTATTAAGCAAATGCTGAATTATATTGCGGCATAAAAAGCTTTTTCCAGAACCGAGATCACCCTTAATAGCTAGAACGCTTTGGGTCGTAAGATCACCCGCTACTTCACGCGCGATCTTCGCTGTTTCTGATTCTGAATTACTGATAAATAATTTGCTCATTATACTAAAGATGTTACAAATGTTGGGATCATGTTAAGCTCTTTTGCTTTTTTATGTATTGCTTTTAGCTTTGCATCCATTCCGTTATAATTTTCGTGGAATTTAGCGCAATTTCCCGTCATTACTAGCGCTGAATGAATCCCTGCATCTCTTGCTCCTTTTATATCTGTATCAAAAGTATCGCCAATCATCAAAATGCGACTTGGCTTGATATCGCTATGCTTTTTGAGGATATATTCATAAATTGGCGTTTTGGGTTTGCCGGTATAAAAAACCTTACCGCCATATTGTTCAATCACCTCAGAAAAATACCCCGCGCAATAACGCGCAATACCCTTATTTGGAATAATTGTATCTGGATTAGCACAGAGTGTAAATATCTTATTATCGGCCGCATCTTTTAATACACCATCAAACTCATGTATATTCTCATTTTCGTCGCGGTAAGTTGTTATTAGTAAGCAATCAGCTTGCTTCACATCCTCTACCACTTCATGATCAATATCAACT
>JBMGNO010000084.1:0-2393 GCA_049739405.1 Rickettsiaceae bacterium | reverse complement strand
ACCAAATCGAGGCCTGATTAATATTATTATTAGTAAGATCTTAGAAAAAAACCAATTTACCGCTGCTAATCATACTTTAAAAGAGTTGACCCCAGATAAGCTTTTGACAATAATGAATTCACAGAACTTATTTGGCGATCGTGAAATGCTAAAGATTACTAGTATAGGAACGGGTTTTAGTAAAGATTATAAGAAAATATTTACCAATCAATCAATACATAATTTTCCTTGTTTTATAGGTGAGGAGTCTTTGCCAAGCAGTGGTATCAGAAAGTTTTTTGAGGATCAAAAAGATTTAGCAAGCATTGCTTGTTATTACGAGACGCCGCAAAATATTAATAAGTTGATAGTGCAACAATGCCGCAAGAGAAATATTAGCATTTCAGAGGATGCATTATTTTACTTATCATCTCATCTAAAAGGCGATCAGCAAGTTATTAAATCAGAATTGGAGAAGCTATTTTTCTATACGTATGATAAAAATAATATTGATATAGAGGATATCCAAAATTCACTGAGCTCTGATTTGATGGCCAATGGCGATCAGATGTGTATCTATTTTGCAAAAAAAGAAATACATAATTTTGTAAAAGAGACTGATAAGTTAAAGCAGCAAAATGTTAATGAAATACTGATGATCAGGGCGCTGATTCGTTATTTTCTTAATGTTTATTATGTTGTTTCTTATATGGAAGATAGTCATACTATTGATGTAGCAATGAAAAAATTATCCCCACCTATTTTTTATAAATATGTTAATGATTTTAAGCAGGTTGTTCGTCAATATAATTCTACAGAAGCAATGGAAATGATACGCTTATTGTGCAACTGTGAGAAAAAATATAAAATCAGACCAAATGATTTTCACCTGCTATCTATTTTGAATAATACAGTTCTAATTTAGTTACTATTAATTAATCTGATTAGGTAAGTAGCATAGCATTATAGGCTTATAACATACCGGGGACTGTAAATTACCTTCAAGATAATTATTAATTTTTAAGTTAATTGTTAACTATTATATTGACGTAAATTGTTATATAAGTTATAATCACCTAAATAAAAATTAATAAAAACTTTAAAAGAAATGAACGATTCAACAAAAAAAACAGTTATTGAAGCAGCTTCATGGGTAGCGGGTTTTACAGTTTTATGTGCAGGTCTAGCGTTATCAAGTGCTGCAGTAGCAGCGTGTGCGTCAATGATTGGTGATACTAATTCTAATAGAGAAGAAGTAGAGCTGTTAACTCTAATAGGAGGGTGGGTAGTAACTTATGATGCTTCGAGGATGGTTCATAAAACAGTTGAAGACGTTTTGTCATATATATTTTTAGACCCAGAGTCTGAGAACGCTAATTCTGAGATGGATCTTGTTGGTTTAGATCAGTCTTTACAAGTTGATGAAGTGTGGCATATAGTGAATTAAATTGAAGTCTGAGCATTTTCTATTTCATCTTTTTTGACTTATTGATCACCTTTTTACCTTTAAATGGGTTAGCATCAAAAGGTAAAAAGCTACCCACTAAATCAAAAAATATTTCCTATAAAAAACTCAGACTTCAATTTAATTCACTATATTTAGTTCTACAATAGCCAGCTAAAATAATTGAATTAGGCATATTATTTACGAAAATACTTATGTATGTGTTTGGCTATCTCGGTGCTGATGCCATCTACTTTCTTCAGCTCTGTTTCCGTAGCATCAGCAATAGCGGCAAAGGAACCGAAATATTTCAACAAAGCATTTTTTTTAGCTTTGCCAATCCCTTCAATATTATCTAGAGATGAAATAGTGATGGCAGAAGATCTTTTTTTACGATGACTTGTTATGGCAAAATTATGCACTTCATCTCGTAATATTTGTAAATATTTCATAACGGGTAGGTTACGGTCAAGCGTAAAAACCTCTTTTTCTGGTAAATGAAACTGTTCGCGGCCACTATTTCGATCAACCCCTTTGGACATGCAAACAAAAGGGATATTCATTTTCATTTCATTCATGACTTTTAAAGTGGTGCTAAGGTGGCCTTTACCCCCGTCGATAATCATTAGATCTGGTCGCCTTTTTGGTTCAGAGTTTAAGCGTTTTAGGCGTCTTTGTAAGACTTCGGCCAACATCGCGTAATCATCGCCTCCAAAATCATTTAATTTCTTTTCGTCTTTTATGTTAAATAGGCGATATTCCTTTTTATCAAATCCATCTCGACCTGCAACAACCATAGCTCCAATTGCAAAAGCTCCTTGGATATGGCTATTATCATATACCTCAATGCGTTCTGGGATGTTAGGTAGAGCGAAAATTTCTTGTACCTCTCGTAACGCAGAGCTATTTTTAGCAGAAATTTTCAAATGATTATTTAAAGATAATTCAGCATTCTGCAAGGCGGTCTGTA
>JBMGNO010000083.1:0-2722 GCA_049739405.1 Rickettsiaceae bacterium | reverse complement strand
CTAATAGTTTTGCGCTAACAAACAGTACTCTTGGATTAAGTGGAGGAGGAGACTATCTTTTTATAGGTGAATAATGCTTACTTTTAGAATTGTTGTCTCTAAACATAGTGGCTTAATTTTCAATTGCAAAAGAAGTTAAAGATTGCTAGTATGAATTTAGTGTTAGTCATAAGCTTGGGGTATTGGAAATAAGAAACCAATGCTTTAGGCGCTGTTATGAAACAAAAATATACAGAAGATGCTGATCTATTATCTTTCACGGAAGATTTCGAGAATACTGATTTTCTTGAGGATATTGACTGCCCAAAAATTGTCATACCGGATAGCGAAGAAGAACGTGCTAAAACTTTAAATGAAATCCAAAATGCGCATCAAAATGCTGTTACGCTCTTTCATGATGGTCGATTTTTAGAAGCAGAGCAGGAAATTATTAAGGTAATACGCCCTGTTCTAAGCAAACCCTTAATGAAAAACACTTATGTTGATCTAAAAGACGTACTATCTCCTGTTCTTGAATCAATGTATTATTTGGGACTGATTTACTTGCAAAATGCAAGTAACGATCAGCAATATCCATATATCAAGGCCTCATCGATATTCCAATATTGCGCTAAGTTTTATGAGAAGTTTAGTAAAGAACATGATATTAAGCTTAATTTACCTTATGGTGCAACTGCCAATACGAAATATTTTATAAATCAAGCTTTTGCTGTTGAACAGCAATTTCTTACAACTTTAGGCGAGTTTTCGCCAAATTACTCTTTAGCACAATCAAAAAAACAAATATCTGGATATCAAAATAAATTAGAAACAATACGCAAAACAACAAAAGAGCAGCTAACATATATCGAAGATCTAACTATCGAAGATATTGACATCAGAGCTGACGGTGTTGAACAAATATATGAATATGCTACTGAATTTTTTGTCAACCATGATCCTAAATCAAAACAATATCAACAAGGTTTACTACAAGCATTAATAACAGACTGCTATCAACAGCTTGGAAAACCACCAGAAGGATGTGAGCATTCTATTTTAGGTCTTGGGTCTTTAGCACTCGGGAGCATGACACCATGGTCAGATCTGGAACTTGCTATATTAATCAACGAAGATAAACCCGAATATAAAGAATATTTCCGCCGGCTAACCAAATTGCTGTGGATTAAAGTAATCAACTTTGGAGAAACTCCGCTTGCTGCTGTTGGTATTGAATGCCTAAATAACTACAAAACTGGCGAAGAGCTTGATGACTGGTTCCATGACGATGTTATTGAAAAAGCCTTTCGTTTTGATCCAGTTTATGTTGATGCTTGCAAATCACCATTAGGAAGACAAGGCGGCTATCAAATCAAAGAAAAAGTCAAAGATCCGGAAGCTAAAATTGAAACCGGTGAAATATTGACCAAAAATGAACCAGATTATGAACTAATTTGTACCAAAGAACAACTTCTTGAATTTCAACAACAAGATCATTGGTTTGAATGTGATAAACACTTAACACAAGCACTACAAACAGTGTCTTTGGTTGATGGAAGTCAAACACTTCTTGATGAATATAGACAGAATTTAAACGACAAAGTAGAACATAAAATCCAACAGAAGCGAGCGCTACAAATATTGCAAGAAGATCTGAATAAGTTCAGCCTAAAACTTGGTAAAGATGAAGAAGGTAACCTACTTGATGCCAAAAAAGATATTTACCGCCTCGGTGATCGAATAATCAATGCACTAGCTAATTATTACAATATCACCGCCAAAACAGGTGAAAAACACATCACAGTCTGGCAAATAATAGAACGAATGGAAAAGGGAAACATCCTCAGTCCTGAAGGAGCACAGCATTTACGTGAAGCTATTTGTATTTCTACAGAACTTCGCCTGCGTACTTACAGCGACAACGAAGGAAGATATGACAATATGTCGACGTATGAATTTGCAGTTGATCATTTAGATGAAGCCCAGCGTAAAGCACTAACACAAAAAACATTTCATATTAAAGACACGTCTATATTACACCATTTTTATTATGTTATGTTTGCTGTGCAGGAAACCCTCAAGGACTTTTGCGATCAGGGCTACCACGATGAAGCCAAGATTATGTTACAAGAAGAGAAATTACTTTATGATGGTGACTATATTAAAGGTATGGTGCATGCAAGGTTTTTACAATATGACAAAGCTATAGAATATTTAGAACAAACCAAAAAAAATGATCCAGAAAATTTAGATTTACTTCAAGACTTATTTTTTATATATAAGAAAACTGGGGCTATAAGAAAACGTATCACGATAGCAGAGCAACTACTAAGTTTAGATATAATACAACATAACGAAAACAATAATTATGAAAATTTTACTAAAAGCCTATGTAATTTAAGTAATACATATATACAAAAAGGACGATACGATGAAGCCATAAAATATTATGCAAAAGCGTTAAAAATTCAATTAAGCATTTATCAAGATATTCCCTATCATCCAAATCTTGTTAAAAATTACTCTAATATAGGTTTGGCTCATGCGTATAAAGGAGAATATAACAAAGCTATTATTTATTCTCAAAAAGCTCTAGAAATACAGCTAAAAATTTACGCAACAAACCCTAACCACCCTGAGATTGCACTTAACTATTCTAATTTAGGTGCTAGCTACATGCATAAAGGAGAATATGATAAAGCTATTATTTATTCTAAACAAGCCTTAGCAATACAGAAAATAA
>JBMGNO010000082.1:0-2838 GCA_049739405.1 Rickettsiaceae bacterium | reverse complement strand
CTGTCACGATCTATAAACAACTCATCTGTTTTACAACAAAAAAGAAGAAATATTGACGCAAAGTGGGTTTTCAACTATAATGATTATTAATTAATAACCTTAACATTTAAAGCGTAAATATTATGATTACTAAATATCTTGATCCAAAAAATGATGTATGTTTTAAGCGTGTTTTTGGTACTGAAAAGAATAAAAATATCGTGATTCATTTTATCAATGATGTGATGAATTTTAAAGGTGGTGATGTTATAACTGATGTGCAGTTCTTGTCTCCCGATCTAGCGCCTGATATTGCCTCTAAAAAGCAGAGCATGGTTGATGTATTATGCCAAGCAGTAGATGGTAGTAAAATTATTATTGAGATGCGGGTGGCTAGAACTAAATGCTTTGAAAAACGTGCGCAGTTTTATGCATCAAAGGCATATTCAAATCAGTTAAATAAAGGTCAAGAAGAAGATGGTTTATATGAAAACCTTAAGCAAGTAATTTTCATCGCGATCACTGATTATGTAATGTTCCCAAAGAAAAAGGGATATATCTCAAGACATAAAATGCTTGATGAATTAACATATGAGAATGACTTGGAAGATTTTTCTTTCACTTTTGTCGAATTACCTAAATTCAAAAAAGAAGAAGTGAGCGAGTTGAAAACTATGCTAGAACAATGGTGTTACTTCTTCAAAAAAGCCAAAATCTCATCGCCAGAAGAGGTAGAAAAAATTGTTAGTAGTAACCAAGTGCTAAAACAAGCATATGATGAAGTTAGTAGTTTTAACTGGTCCGAGAAAGAGATGGAGTCTTATGAAGCTGCTCTTAAAATCATGCGTGATAACCGAGCTATAAACGACCAGGTTCGACATGGGGGCGAAAAAATAGGCATAAAAAAAGGTATAAAAATCGGCATAGAGAAAGGCATAGAGAAAACTATGTATAACGTGATCAAGATAATGTATGGAAATGGTCAATCATTAGAAAATATTGCAAAAAATACTGGGCTTTCTGTGGATAAAGTAAAAGAAATATCAGGGCAATAAAATTTATGTTAAATTCCAAATATCTTGATCCTATCAACAATATATGTCTTCATTAGGGGTAGGCATTTTTGGAGCAGAGTTTTCTTTAGTTCTACCAGTGGTAAGGTTACTGACATATCATTAACAATTACATCGATAATCGTTCTGATGCTCAGAAGTTTGATAATATTTCCAATATCCTTTTAGAGTAACAGTGACTTTTAGTCTAGACCTCAACCAACCGGCTTCAGCCGGTTGTAATTCAGAAGAAAAAGAAATAACAGAAGCAGTAGATTTATTTATTAATTAACAAAGACACAGACATCAGTATAATTTTGTAAGAAAGTGGATTATTAAAGCAGCTGACAAAGCGTCTGGTGAAGAAGGCGTTACAATCAGAAATGAACAACCATTTGGAGTATGAGAAGTACGATCGCAAGGGCCTTGAGAATAGTCGTAATGGCAATGGTAAAAAGCAGTTAATTATAGAAAGTGGGGCAGTAGATCTAGAGCTTCCAAAAGATCGTAATAGCAAGTTTGAACCAGAGATAGTCTCAGATAGATGGCCTTGACCAGAAGATATTATTGCTATATAACAAAGGTATGAACCTGTCAGGTATAAAGATATAGATTCAAGAATTATACGGAGCGGAAGTCAGCGAGGGTCTAATAAGTAGAATAACGGACGATGTACACTTGATGATATCAAAGCCTGGCAGAATCGTCCATTAGAATCAGTTTATCCAATAGTATTTTTTGACTGTCTGCTAGTAAAAGTTAGGCAGGATAAGCGAATTATAAATAAGGCTGGATATGTTGCTCTAGGCATTGATTTAGATGGAAAAAAGATATTTTAGGCTTATGGATTAGCGAGAATAAAGGAGCTAAATTATAGCTTGGTAACTTGGCAGAAATGAAGAATCGTGGCGTGCAAGATATGCTAATCGCGTGTATAGATAATCTAACGGGTATGTCCGACGCGATATCTGCGTTATATCCTAAGACGGAACATTAGTTGTGCATAGTGTATCAAATTAGAAATAGTATAAAATATGTTTCATACAAAGATTGTAAAAAAAACTATGTGCTGATTTAAAACCAATTTATGGGGCTCCAAGCGAAGAAGCATCCCATCTTGCTTTAGAATCCTTTGAGGAAAAGTGGGGTAAACAGTACTCCCAAATATCTAAATCCTGGTATTCTAATTGATAGATAGTATTCAAAAATAATTCAAAGTTCAATTATTTTTTTGAAAAAGTAGAATGAACTTTATTCCATTTCAATATATTTTACATCTGTTGAATAAGGAATTTGACCAGACATTTCTATATCGCCATCATCAATTTGGTTATTTTTATATAAATCATTAAATATAGAATCAGTACTAATTTCATCTGCTATATTTGCAGTAATGCTTAATATCTTTTCCAAATCTTGTTTTGTTAAGTTAGTGCCATATCTTGTAGACGCGCCAAAAATCTTCTAGCCCTATTAAATATAAGGTTATTATGATAACGAAAAATTCTACACTTCCAAATCGAAAACCACTTAATCTTATTTATATTAATGCTTTTTTCAGTATTATCATTCTTTCTCTGTTTCAATATTAGTTTCTATATCTCCAAGTAGAATTATTTCATTCTCAGCTATGTTTTGCATATGATCATTATCCTCATGAATTAAAGCAGAAAACTTCTTGATTTTTGCATCACCACCACCTATAAAATCATTTTGATTAGTTGCAGCAAGTACTGGGATGAATTTTTAGGTAGTATTCAAAAAACTGTGTCAAGATTAAGCTATAGATTTATTTGAAAATAATCCA
>JBMGNO010000081.1:0-2867 GCA_049739405.1 Rickettsiaceae bacterium | reverse complement strand
CGTTAGAGTATCTGATATATTGACGAATTTGTTTTAAATGGCTAGCCATGCAGAGAGAATAGGTCCTGATAATTGCGAATTGCTATTAGCAAAATTTGTTTTCCAATAATACCCTATTTGTAAATTAATATGCCTTTTTAATTTAGGTATATTAATTTTTTTAGTTAAAGAGCTTTGTACATATAATATATTATTATATGACTTATTTGAACTTTTAGTATATTGGTATTCTGTGTAATTATCAAGAAAAATTCCTTTTTTTATTTCTACTCCTTGTGAATAAGATAACATAAAACCAATATCTTGTTTAATATTAGTATGCATAAATTGCCTTACAGTAGCGCTCATAGAATAATATTTTTGCTTCTTTTTATGGGTAGATTTTCCTAATAAAAGTGATAGGTCTATAAAATTATCGTGGCAATTTTTGACTAGGTTAGATTGGCTAAGGCCGTACTGCGCGGTAGCTAATATATTATTATAATTGAAGAAATTATATTTATGATAAATATAAGCTGCTTGTGAAGATTTTCTATGGCCGGAAGATAAGACATTAAAAGAGTTATGACTTATTTTTACACCAAGGCTATGAAATTTATATAAACCATACTCAATATTTTGTGATATAGAATAATAATCACTACAATCTTGTATTTCGGTCTGGTCTTGTTTTAGTTGATGAGTTTCAGAATCTAGTTGCTCTATTAATCTGATATCTGAATTATAGGCCTCTTGGCCACTTTGTGTTATTGCGCTTAGTGTTGCATCGCGTAAAATTGATAAGGAATTGATAGTATTTTGTATCTCGGCATGAATCTCCTTCCTTTTTTTATATTTTTTGTGCGATTGATGATCAATAAAAATTCCGCTCCAATAAATTTGATATTCATTTATTTGGGGGATCCATGGATTAGCTTGAGAAACGGAGTTGATGTTAAATAGTAATACCACATATAGGATATTACTATAGTTTTTTACATAGGTAGCCATCAAATATTATTTTTTACCCATGTGAATATTTTTTTTAAAATACTGCTATCTTCTGCTAAATAATCTTTGTAATATTTTTTTCTAATTGCATCAATTTTTAATTTGATCATACCAATTAGTGTTGAATGCGACAGTGGATTATAGCTTTCAGTAAACCCAGTTATCGTTTCATATTTTGCAATTCTTATTTGTTTTTGAAGCACATTACTAGCGCAGTGTTTAATACCAGCTAAAGCTGACGCCCCTCCAGTAATAACTACTTGTTGGGCAGCCAGGTTATTTAACGACATGTCATCGCATTGCTGCTTTATTTTATTAAAAATATCTGTGATAATTGGTGAAACTATTTGTGAGATTTGTGTGGCAGTAACAGACCTAGTTTGATCTTCTAGTTCAATTATTATATCTTTGGAGATCAGCTTGGGACTTGCATTGCCATATAAAATTTTCATTTTTTCTGCTTCTTTTATGCCAATGGACAATGATCTTGCTATGCTTAGTGTTAGCTCGTTTCCTCCTATGGGAAATGAGCTAGCATAAATGAGTTTGCCTTTCGAAATAATACAATAGCTGGTGGTATTTGCGCCCATTTCGATCACAGTAGTTCCAATTTCCATCTCACTTTCGCTAACAACAGACATCGCAGAAGCGTACACCCCAAGTATAAAATCACTAATTGACACGTGGCACTTGGCAAAGCATTTAACTAGATTCATTAGCATAGATGATTCTGCAGCTACTATGTGCAGCTGGCAAGAAATTTCGCTTGCGCATAGATCAATAGGATTATCAACAACTTGATTGCCATTAACTTTAAATTCCAAAGGAAAGTAATGTATAATTTCTCTATTTTCTACTTTAAATGCCGTTAAAGCTTTATTGATTAATTTACTAACATCAGATGCTGTAACTGTTTGATTGGTTATTTTCAGCGTTTGTTGAGCGTAATATGACTTTACATTGGCGCCAGACAGAGAAACTGCAACTTCTTTTATACTACGGTCGCAATCTTTTTCTAAGGCGTAGATAGTATTCACTATGGAATTCTCCGCAAGCTCCATATCGGTAATCATACCAGATTTCATCCCGCCTGAGGCATGAACCGATTGCGCGTGAATTGACACTTGTCCGTTATTATCTATATTAGTTGCTAGGGCAGCGATTTTACTACTCCCTAAATCAAAGGCAACAAAATTAGAATTCCTTCGTTTCATTGGTTAAAAATATATTATTCTATATTGACATCTATATATTATTACATACATTTGTGGATATTACCATTTTTCTCTTGAAATACAATAAATTATCTGTTAAAAAATAGAGGCTTCGAGTCAGAAAGCAATAAAAACTATATTATATTGCTTTAATCTTCTCTTTAAATGGACAGGTGACCGAGCGGTTTAAGGTACCGGTCTTGAAAACCGGCGTGCGTTCACGCGTACCGTGGGTTCGAATCCCACCCTGTCCGCCATTTAAAAGTACAATTAATAATATTACCAAGGAGAAAAGCGAAGCGTACCTTGTGATATTATTTATTTTACTTTATAAGGAGCATAATCGAGGGATTTGAACCCACGGTATAGTATAGTGGGTTTGTTCTTGGCGAGCATTAGCGAAGCAGCGGCGTAGCCAACCCCACCTTTGTCCGCTAGTTTTTAATTCTCGAAAAGTTTTTGCTGGATTTTCTAGTTTGATATCAGTACCTCTAAGCCCCAGTATCCATGGGCTTTAGCGAGTTTTAGCTACACAACACATGCGTACCTAGAGAATCGCAAAATCACCAAAAATAGCCCAAATTTTCCTATTTTACTCTCCGTTTCTCCGTTACATGCGAACGTCGGCGTCGAAGGTACGCATGTCCAAAACCTTGTCTTGTA
>JBMGNO010000080.1:0-2903 GCA_049739405.1 Rickettsiaceae bacterium | reverse complement strand
CGTTTGTCATAGCCAGCAATTATTGTGAACTGATCATTTTTATTAAGGTCAAAAGCAGGGCTTTACTAACTCTTTGAACCTTTTTTCTTCTATTGGATATTTTCTCTCTTTTTCTATTGTCATTAGCTGCTCTTTGCTCAGTTTTAAAACTATATTTTATCATATACTCTATTTTTTTGCAATTATTTTGTTAACAGTGCCATAGTATTATTAAATCTCATAATAAAAATACATTTGAAGCCGCAAAGTTATTATTAGAAAATAAAGCTAACGTTAATATACAAGACGCGTGCAGAATAGCTCCAATTCACCATGCTATTAGTAATCATATAATATTGAAATAGTTCAATCTCTGATAGATAGTAAGGCAGATGTAAATATACAAAGCAAAGAAGGACTAACAGCATTATATTTTATTAGTTATCAACATAGAAGTAAAGAGCATGATGTTAAAAAATATGATGTTGTGAAATTATTATTAGAAAATGGGGCTGATGTTAATATAAAAGGTTATAATGGTAATACGCTATTACATCAAATAATAACAAAGAATAATGCCTGGAATTCAAAGGTGATTAAATTGATGTTAGAATATAACCTTGACGTTAATCAACAGGATATTGATGGTAATACAGCCCTTCATCATCTACTTAATAGAAAATTACCAATATGTACATTGCAATTGTTGTTAGAAAATAGCGCTTTGGATATTGAGCGACTCCGCTATATTAGTGGCATAAATAAGTTAGTGAACCTTCGTGAGTTCTGTCCCGTGGAGATTCGTTTAGTACTTATTCTTTTTCATAAAAATTGCTTGGTTTTGAAATATTAATATTGTATAAAGTATTTTCATATGAGTTGTTCTTGTTAATATTAACTATAGATAATTTATTCTCATTGACAACATCGTTTTGTGTATTAGTATTGTTTAAGTTGCCTTCTTTTAAATCCTCCAAGAAGCCCTGAACCTCATTCTCTAATTCATTTGCAATATATTTTGATGTGCAGTTTTCTGGAATAAGAAGTGTATCAGGATTAGCTTGATAATCTTTATTCTTGCGTTGTATTTCCTTTAATACTGTTTCTAGAAACCTTTGAAAAAAACTTTGTGTCACTTCTGCTCTATATGATTCTATATTTCTCAGTGCAAGCTCTAATGTTGTATTAGATATAAATTTATTAGGTGAGAATAGCTTTATCTCATTTTCCCAAGATGGTATTTTATACAGTTGTTTTGGGTTTCCCATAAAATTATACTCTTCTTGATATATCATATCTTCTACAGCTGCATCAATGGGACGCGTTATTTCGTCTTCTATGCCCTTTTCAAAACGAAGCATTTGTTTATCGCAATCAAAATGGTTTTTTTGTTTTATAGCCTCTATTATTTCTATTTCAGAAAATTTAAAGCTTAAACCTGTGCTTTGAATAAAGTTTAAAGCATTTTTTATAAAAGATTCTTGTATTTTAGCTAAGTTACTATACTCTGTTTTGGCCTGTTCCGCATAAGTTTTACAAAAATTCCTGAATTCTGGAGACTTCATAAGCAAATAGTTGGCTCCACGCTTAGCAGATGTTTTTAATATATTGAACTGCTCTTCAGCTTTTTCCCGTACAGCTTGCTGAAACTCTTGCACAGACACTTTATATACTATTTTACTTTCTTGACCGATAAAACTATTCACTTTGGGTTTATATAGTTTAAAGTTAGAAGTATCTTGTTGAAAAGTAAAATTTGACTTTATAAAGTTTGCAACTTTAGATAACGGCTTGGAAATAAACTTTGGTAATTTAGCTAAGCTTTCATAATTATTTTGATTGTGTAATGATGACTTTAAATTCTGTTCATGCTTGTTTTGTATAATGCGCTTACTATATTCTTGTTTTAAAATTTCGTAAAAGATAGAAGTTTTTTGCAATGTTTCAAGTTGCTGAGGTGTAATTTGTTTTGATAATATTTCATTACCCTGATTATTTTCCATCTCTTTAGATATTTTGTTTATCTGATTAGCTGTTAATTGCAACAAATTTTGTAAATTTGTTTTCGGCATATAAGATAAGCTTTGTTTAAGCTGTAAAATATTAAACTTAATATTTTTTTTATTTTCACTCTCCGATTCTTGCGCTTGATGCAGTTCATTTTGTGATGGCAATAGTGACAAACACTTATTAAATGTTTCAACAGTTAATCTTTTATTGTGTTCTTGTCTTAACAGTTCGTACAAAATGAAGTTTTGATGTAATACTTCCATTCTTTGAGTTGTTACTTGATCCAGTGATTCTGTATCACTTTTATTATTTTCTACCTCTTGAGACACTTCATTGATATTATCAACAGTTAATTGTAACAAGTGCTGCATATATGTTTGAGATATTTCGGATAAATTCTTTTTAAGCTGCAATATATTAGATTTAATATATTGGTCGTTGTGTGATTCACCTTCTTGTGCTTGAAACAGCTCGTTTTGCGATGGTAATAGCTCGAGACATTTATTATACTCTATCAAAACTAACCTTCTTTCTTTTTCTTGCTTTGAAAGTTCATACAAGATAAGAATTTTTTGTATTTTTTCAAGCGCCTGAGGTGTAAGTTTTTCGAGCTCTGTTTCTAAGTTGTGTTGATCTATATCGCTAGGTAGTAAGTGAGTTACTTCTTGAATTTGAGATGATGTATATTCTAATAACTCTTTTAAGTCTTCTTCAGACAGTTTAGATAACTCTTTTCTTAGCTGTAGTATATCAGACTCAAAATTATTATTTTCTTCACTTTTTCTCTCATTGTCATCACTTGTTGGTAATTCTATTAAAGGGGTTTCTTTTGAAATACTGTGCTGCAAATCATCGTCACTCTCGCCCAATAATTCAGCACTATTGTGATCTGTCATATTCATATATTTAACGCA
>JBMGNO010000079.1:0-2912 GCA_049739405.1 Rickettsiaceae bacterium | reverse complement strand
ATGGTCATTGCAGGGCTTATTTTAAAAAAAATAGCGAATATAGAGGTAGAAAAGGAAAAATAAATCTAGAGATTTTTAGAGAAAATTTAATGCAAATAGATGTTGATAATATCAGGTTCTATTTAGCCGACTTAACAAATAGATACATATATAGCGTAGTTGTGCCATATGAATATCAAGGCAATCGTAAGTATTTTGATATAAGATTTAAGTTTGGTATAGGAGGTGGCGGCCCGGCATATCCATATGATAATGGGTGTTCTCCAAAAATATATGATTTAGGTATTAATAGTACATTGCCAGAAGGGCATTAATATTATGTACAGCTCATGCTTAGTGGCAATAAATAAAAATGATATAAGATAAATAGTTTTATTTTGCATTTGTATCTAGCGGGTTACAATTTATGTTTTACAAAAAAGAATCAGAGATACCTTTAACCAAAGAGGAATTAACGGATGTAATCTTTGACACTACATATGCTATGGATATGAGTAATGATGAGAATGTTAAATCCTATGATTGTTTGAAATTAAAATATATAGCTCTCTTTGAAGGTGAAGAAAAGCGTGCCTATGATGATGCGGTGGGCCCTAAAAATCCTTATAAATATGCAAGTGATATTTTCTCTGCTGGCCGAACTCCTGTTGGCAAAATAACAGTCGGAGCTGGGTTCAACATGGACAGACCAGAAGCTAGAGCTGAATGGGAAAGTGTTTTTGGAGGCGAACTGGATTTTGATAAAGTTTATGAAGGAAAAAAGCAAATTGAAGATCATCAGATAATTAAATTGCTCAAATGTTCTGTTGACCCAAGAGAGAAAGAGCTTGGATGTAAATATGGTGAAACATGGACATATTTACGTCCAAATGAAAAAATAGTAATAATCAGTGCATATTATAATGGCCCGAGCCTTGTTAATGAAAAAACAAGATTTTATTCTAATATGAAGAAATATATTGAAACTAATGACCCTGAATATTTGAAAGAAGCAAAGAGTGAACTGGGTGAAAAAAGTAAAAAAGATCCTAGTTTAATATCTAGACGAAAACTAGAAGCAAAATTACTTGATTCGACTAAATCACCTTTTTATGTAAAGCCAAGAAGTGACAAAGAATTCAAAGATCCAATTAAAGTAATTCAAGGAGAAACTAAACTACCAAGAGATATAGAAAGTTATACACCAACTATACAAAATTCTGAATTTGTCATATGGAGAACAAATTTAGACGATAGAGTTAGAGCAGATCATATGCGTATGGAAGGAAAAGTATATCACAGAGATTATGCACTACAAATTAAAGGCGAGTATGGCTGTAGATGTAAGTTGGTTGATATTCCAAATAATTTGATAATAATGGATGATAAAAGTAATATAATTTCGTCTCAATTCTTGGATGAAATATGGTGGCGATAGTGCATTTGTAGAAAGTAATCAGTAAACTTTATCAAAGGCCGGGGCTGGTTATCTAAGTGTGTAAATACCAAATTACCTGTCTTCAATTCTATCCTCGAATTTGATTAAAAAATGAGCCATAGCTTCGTTCCAATCTCTGATCGGCATATTCTATTTTGCCGTCATATATTCAATTGTCAAGAAGAGAGTTTTAAATACCGAGTTATCATTTAGAAAAACCCGCTTATTTTTAGTTACCTTTCGGAGCTGGCTATTTACTGATTCTACGGCATTAGTGGTATAAATTATCTTTCGAATAGGGGCTAGATAGTCTAAAAATATCACTAAGTTATCCCAATTAGAATACCAGGATTTAGCTATTTGGGGGTACTGTTTACCCCATTTCTCTTCAAGAGATTCTAATGCCAAATGAGCTGCTTCTTCGCTTGGAGCCCCGTAAATTGGCTTTAAATCAGCGCATAGTTTTTTACGATCTTTGTATGAAGCATACCTTACACTACCCGCGAATCTGATGTACTATACATAGCTGATGTTCTGTCTTAGGATATACCGCAGATATCGCCTCGGACAGGCCTGTTAGATTATCCGCGGGAGGCTATTAACATATCTTGCATGCCACGATTCTTCATTTCCGTCAAGTTACTTAGCCAGAATTTAGCCCCTTCATTCTCGCTAATCCATAAGCCAGTTAATAACATATTTCTAGCCCCCCCATATCTCAACATATTTTTGATTTATAATAGTGCCAAAAACATAAATTATTACATTAATAACAATATAATACCCATAGACTTCTATATTTAGCCCCATAGACTGTACGAAAATAAATGGCAAATTAGCAATATCAGACCACAGCCAAGCTATTGTTAAATTTTGAATAGCTGCATATTTGACAAATGTTTTATTAGAGAATAACTTCATATAGTTGCAAAATAAACCATTTAAACTCAAAGGGTTTTTATTTTTAACTAATAAAGTTTCTTGAAAAAATAATTGCACACAAAATAACAGAATTGCACTGCTAGTTGATATTATTACAAAACACACTCTCCAATTGCTATAAGCAGCTATTTTACTTCCGATAATAGGTCCACATGCTGGAGAAAAAGCAATAACCATACATAATAAGGAGACTATTCTTGCCGCTTTATCTCCTTTATATAAATCAGCTACCACTGCAAAGCCTAGAGTAGTTGCTACCCCGCCGCCAAAACCCTGGATAAAACGAGATATAATTAAAGAGTAAATTGATGAAGAAAATATACAACAGGTCGGTTATTAAAGAAAAGATTTGAATATATGCGAAAAGCTTATTGGGGTGTGGATGGAATATGGTCAGATGGATATTTTGTTTCTACAGTAGGGGTTAATGAAGATATTATTAAAAGCTACATCGTTCAACAAGGGGAAGAAGATAGCGGGCAAGCGCAGCTTGTACTCGGCTTGCCGACTTGATACCACGGGTCTTGCCCCGTGGAGGTTCACTGTAATTATC
>JBMGNO010000078.1:1460-2915 GCA_049739405.1 Rickettsiaceae bacterium | reverse complement strand
GGAGGTATCAAGTTATACTAAAAATTTAAATTTCGTTCTAAAACAACTGCCAGAGTTTCACTATGATGGCTCGAACCTTTTTTTAGATAAAGAAGATGAGTCTGAAAATCATACAGTTTTATTGGGTGATAATAAAATAATTCAATGGGATTTAAATAATCAATTAGCGCCAAATCAAATGGTAAAAATACCAGTAATATTGCGCAAATCTAATATAAACTTACATATTAACGATAAAGAGGGCTCTTTAATTAAAAGTTTTAGTTTTAATTATTCAAAACTTTTTGGTAAAGAGAAGCAAATTATAAGTAATACATTCTTAGTAGATCATTTATTAAACATCTCTAATGCCTGGTTTCGATTAATTGTATATAGTGTTTTTCCTATTATCTCATTTTTAATCTTTATTAGTACTTTTTTTGACAAAATTATATTAATATTGATGATATATTTCATATCTTTTTTATCAAAAAAGCCGCGCCCATTTAAAGATGTTACTAGAGTAGTGCTGTTCTCTAGTGGTTTTAGTATTCTAGCTATGAACTTTATGCCATTTATGCCTAATATTGTTAGTGGTTTTGATGTTTTAATAAGCATATGGATAAACTTATTAATGGTTATTGGCATAGTTAAGAATAATATCAAGTTTCAGATGTTTCGTTAAAATAGTCATACTATAAAAATAAATAATTTATACTAAAGAGTAAAAGCCATCATTTTAACTAATCGTTAATCTTTCGACCATACAATAATAACTATTAATGGAAAATAATATTATTTTGACAAGGTAGTTAAGCATGGCTGAATCTGATAACGACAAAGTAGTTCACACCGAGCAAGAGAAATTTGATCAATTTGCAGACACGAATGAATCAGGTCGAAAAAAACTAAAAGCTGATTGAGTAGAGGCCGAAGATAAAAACTCTGATACAGAAGAGCTACTTGCTACGGAAGACAATAAGTCACCCGATCTACAAGATTTTGAAGGGCAAGAAGCTGATAAAAAGCTCCAAGAAATAGATACTTTAGAAAATAATAATGCTTCAGATAATACGGATATTGTAAATGAAATTGATAGTAATGAAAGCCAGTCAAGTTTGATTAAATCTGATGGTCAAAATGTAAATGAATCATCTTTAAGTGAAGAGGTAATTCTAGACCAAGGTCAGTTCATAGACACTAGTGATATAGATGATGCTGGTAGTGTTAATAATATCACCCCTGAAGGAGCGAATCAGGATGATGGTGATCAAAATCCACAAGAGCAAAGTAATAATACTGCCGATAATCAAGATGGGGGTAACTTTCCAGGGAGTGAGTTTTTTGAAGACCCAGAGGAGTTTGTGGACCCAGACACAGAAATTGATTTAGATCCAGACCCAAATCCAGATCCAGACCCAAATCCAGACCCAAATCCAGAACAAGCTCAAGATCAAAGAGAAAATGCGCATAAAG
>JBMGNO010000078.1:0-1450 GCA_049739405.1 Rickettsiaceae bacterium | reverse complement strand
ACCTGCCGACAATCCTGATCTCGCCAAAGATCAAGACAGACATCAATATCCAAATCCAGATCCAGACCCAAATCCAGATCCAGACCCAAATCCAGATCCAGACCCAAATCCAGATCCAGACCCAAATCCAGGTGAGTATATTGACCCTCCTATACCTCAAAGATTAGCTGCGGATAGTTTAGATAATTCAAATACCTACGGATTAATAGAAGATCATGGTGTGAACATTAGTTTTGATGCTATTAATTCTGGTTCGGCGTCCACAAGTTCAGTTGGTTTTTATTTTGCTGATGAGAATGGCGATCCTATTTCTGGTGTTGTCAACTTGGCAAATCAACAAAATGGAATTGCGCAAGGTAGTGAAATATTATCGGGTTATGAATCAGGTGATATACCAGTTGGAGCCACCAATATAGGGTTTTTTATAATTCCAGATGGAGGTAATTTAAACCCAGGGTTATCAAGCGGTGATGAGGTTGAATTTATAAATGTTGGTGGTGTGTGGGTTCCACATTTAAATGGTTCTCCCCTTATAGGCTCGAATGCTTCTGCTTTATTTTCGGATCAATCTCTAAATGCAGATGGGCTCGAACATATATCTTTTGATGATCAAAATGGACAGTTAGAGTGGGTTGATGAAGGGATACAAATTAATTTTGTGGTTCAGAGCACAACTGATGATAACGGAAATGACCAAGTAATACGCGGTGATAGTGGTGATAATACCATTAATGCGGGTTTTGGTGATGATCAGGTGTATGGTTACGAAGGTGATGATTTACTATTTGGCGAGGGTGGTAATGATGTGCTGCATGGCGGAGATGGTAATGATACTATAGATGGCGGAGACGGTAATGATATTATCCATGGTGACGAAGGTGATGATTCTATTGATCTTGGAGAAGGTGACGACTCGGCTTTAGGTGGAGACGGCAATGATACTATGTTTGGTAATGATGGAGATGATACTTTATTAGGTGGCGAAGGTGATGATGACATCGACGGTGGTGCAGGTGATGATTCATTAGATGGTGGTGCAGGTGATGACCTTGTTAGTGACACTGAGGGTAGCAACACTTTATTAGGTGGAGATGGAAATGATACATTAATAGGTGGAGAAGGCGATGATAATGCTGATGGTGGCTCTGGTGATGATGTGATTAGTACAGGAGCTGGTGACGATACTCTTACTGGCGGCGAAGGAGATGATGTACTCGATGGTGGCGAAGGCGATGATTTTATAGACGTGGGGGATGGTGATAATACTGTGATTGCTGGAGACGGAGATGATACTGTCATAGGTGGAGATGGTAATGATAGTTTAGAAGGCGATGAGGGAAATGACTCTATAATTGGTGGAGGTGGTGATGACTCATTAGACGGTGGTGAAGGAGACGATACTCTTGAAGGCGGAATCGGAAATGATACTCTAACTGGCGGAGACGGAGAT
>JBMGNO010000077.1:0-3122 GCA_049739405.1 Rickettsiaceae bacterium | reverse complement strand
ACTCAAATAAAAACCATTCTTTAACAAAAAGAATATTTTATACTAAAAACACTTCTATACTACATCATTTTTTATTATGTCATGTTAGAAGTACAGAATATATTAATTAATTTTTTTAACAATGATGAACATCAGAAAATAAAATTAAATTTACAAAATAACTTATTATTTGATAACAGTCATCATATTAAAGGATTAGTACACGCCAGATTTTTACAATATGATAAATCATTAGAATATTTAGAAAAAGCACACAAAAATCATCCAAAAAAACTACAAATACTATTGGATTTATACTTTTTATATAGAAAAACAAAGCCCATAAAACAAGTTGAAAATATTTTTAAACAAATAATCAATTTATGTAAAACACAAGACGAAATTAATATGCTAGATACTATTTGTACATATAATAATTTAGCTAACTATTATCACAAAAAAGCACACTATCACGAAGCTATTAAATTTTACTATAAAGCTCTAAACATGAGATTAAAAGCTTATGAAGCTAACCCTAATCACCCTGATATTGCTTCTAGCTATAATAATCTAGGCAATGCATATGATGGTAAAGGAGAACACAACCAAGCAATTATATTTTACCAAAAATCTTTGGATATAAAGTTAAAGGCTTACAAAACCAACCCTAATCACCCTTATATTGCTGCTAGCTATAATAATCTTGGCAATGCATATAATAGTACAGGAGAATACGACCAGGCCATTGCATTTCACCAAAAATCTTTAGATATAAAGTTAAAAGTATACAAATCTAATCCTAATCACCCTGATATTGCTTCTAGCTATAATAATCTTTGTGCAATTGATTTAAAGAGGCCTTCAATTTCATCACTATATTCCTTTACACTTGATTCTTGTTTCTTACCTTTTATTTCTTGTAAATGCTCTTTAGTGTCATATCGTAATTCTTGTAGAAATTCTTTATATTTAGATGTTTTAGGTTCGGTTTTGAATGTTTGCCTGGAAAATAATGTTAAAATATTGTCATGAATAGTTTGTAACTTTTCTCTAATTACATTATCAATAATTCCTTGTTTGATATTTATCCCGTAATGATAGAGTATAGCTGCATCAGTATAGCAACTTAAGATTCTTTCGTGATTTTCAATTTTTTTAGGTAATAATTTCGCTATTTGAAGATGCAAGTCACCAATGTTAATAAAATTCAAATATTGCAACATTTTAAGATCATCAGTTTGTTGGTAAGTTAATTCAACAATTATTTCCCTGTTTACTTCTTGATCTATGAGTGTGAGCAATTCTATTTTTTGTTCTAAATCAATTGTATTATCAGATATAATTTCTTGTGATAATATATTTATGTTCTTTATGTCTTTTTGAGTAATGACTTCTGAAATATTATTTTTTATATACATAATATTATTCACAAATATATCGAAGTTCTTCATAATTCACCTGCTTTAATTAAATTGATAAAATCTACCTAAGGTTTAGGTTATTATACATTTTTCAAAAAATCAAGGTTAATAATGCCAAAACCACGTAAACCTAAGATAAAACAAGGATTTCTAAGCAAAAAACATCCTTTCCTTACGTCGAGCTGAGATTATTTTAAGTTATTTTTTTTTAAAAAAAATGGTGCTTAGAGCGGTCAGCTAATATAAGCTAAACTCGCAAAATTTGATTATATAGGAGGTTAAAATATTACCTTTTTGATGACCGTAAAGATATGAAGACAGGTTTATTATCTACCCTTCTTCAGAACTTTCAGCCAATAATTCAACATTAATATCAGTATAATTTTTTTTAGGTTCTGATTCTATTGTATTTTTTAAATCTAAACAAACGTTTATTAGCTCTTCATTTTTAGTTTTTAAACCGTACTTTATTCCTTCATTATATTCCCCTTTTTTATAATGTATAATTCCAAGATTATTATAACTCATGGCAACATCAGGATGATCAGGGTTATCTGCATGAATTTTTAGTCTTATTTTTAAAGATTCATTAAAACAAGTGATCGCCTTATCATATTTTTGTTTTTCTGAATAGCTAACTCCTAAATTAATATAGTTTGTGGCAACATCAGGATGATTAGGGCTATTTTTATAAGCTTTTAGGTATATTTTTAACGATTTATCACAATATTCAATAGCCCGATCGTATTCTTGTTTGATATAGTAAATTTTCCCAAGATTATTATAGCTAGCAGCAATATCAGGATGGTTAGGATTGGATTCGTATGCTTTTAATTTTATATCTAAAGATTTTTGATGAAATTGAATCGCTTTATCATATTCTCCTTTTCTATTATATGAATTACCAAGATTATTATAGCTAGAAGCAATATCAGGGTGATTAGGATTAGATTTGTATACTTTTAACTTTATATCTAAAGATTTTTGGTGAAATGCAATGGCCTGGTCGTATTCTCCTGTACTATTATATGCATTGCCAAGATTATTATAGCTAGCAGCAATATAAGGGTGATTAGGGTTGGTTTTGTAAGCCTTTAACTTTATATCCAAAGATTTTTGGTAAAATATAATTGCTTGGTTGTGTTCTCCTTTACCATCATATGCATTGCCTAGATTATTATAGCTAGAAGCAATATCAGGGTGATTAGGGTTAGCTTCATAAGCTTTTAATCTCATGTTTAGAGCTTTATAGTAAAATTTAATAGCTTCGTGATAGTGTGCTTTTTTGTGATAATAGTTAGCTAAATTATTATATGTACAAATAGTATCTAGCATATTAATTTCGTCTTGTGTTTTACATAAATTGATTATTTGTTTAAAAATATTTTCAACTTGTTTTATGGGCTTTGTTTTTCTATATAAAAAGTATAAATCCAATAGTATTTGTAGTTTTTTTGGATGATTTTTGTGTGCTTTTTCTAAATATTCTAATGATTTATCATATTGTAAAAATCTGGCGTGTACTAATCCTTTAATATGATGACTGTTATCAAATAATAAGTTATTTTGTAAATTTAATTTTATTTTCTGATGTTCATCATTGTTAAAAAAATTAATTAATATATTCTGTACTTCTAACATGACATAATAAAAAATGATGTAGTATAGAAGTGTTTTTAGTATAAAATATTCTTTTTGTTAAAGAATGGTTTTTATTTGAGT
>JBMGNO010000076.1:0-3224 GCA_049739405.1 Rickettsiaceae bacterium | reverse complement strand
AATAATAGCTGCAATAATGCCTCAATAAAGTTTGGTATATTGCCCAATACAGTAAGAAACTGGTATAAACGGTATAAAAAGGAAGGGAATTACCTAGCTAAAAAAGTAGGAGGCAAAAAAGGCAGAGTAACAGCAGAAGAAATAGCGCCTTATATAAAAAATTACCCTGATTTTGTGTTATCGGAAATGGGTGAGTATTTTCAAATGAGTTCAGTCGGAGCTCATTACTGGCTAAAGAAACTAGGATATAGCTATAAAAAAAGCCTTCACCTACATGGAAGCTAAAGAAGAGAGAAGAAAAGAGTACCAACAAATTATAAAAGATATACCATTAGAAAAGCTTGTGTACCTTGATGAAAGCGGCATAGAGCTAACTATTTGCAAAGATAGAGGGTGGTCGTTTAAAGGGTCTCCTTTAAAGGCGAAGAAAAGTGGTAAATATTATCAACGCACCAATATTACGGCAGGTTACGTTAACAAAAAAATTATAGCGCCCTTGGTTTTTTACGGCTCGTGTAATACAAAATTATTTGAAGCCTGGGTAGAACAGGTTTTAATTAAAGAGTTACAAGTTGGTCAATATGTTGTTATGGATAATGCTTCGTTCCACAAATCTCAAAGAACGAAAAATCTAATAGAATCTGTTGGGTGTAAAGTTATTTTTTTACCTCCTTATTCTCCTGATTTAAACCCAATCGAGAAGTTTTGGGCTAATATGAAGCGATGGATTAAAAATAACATTGCCCAATTTGATCAATTATACGATGCTTTGGTTAGATTTTTTAATACGCAAACTTCAACTTAATTTACTATATTATTTCTTAAACTTTCATATTTATTGAGTAAAAATTCTATAATATCATAATGATTATGTGTACAAGATACGTTAAAAATGAGATCGATATGTTTAATAAGTTGATCTTCTAGCAAATCTTGTTGTAATATGAATAGTAATCTATCATAATCCCAACCTAATGATGGAGAATTAACAATACACTCCAATTCTTTTATAAACTTTAAAACTTTTTTTCTTTGGTTGATAAAAAAAGTTTATCAGAAACACGTTTAAACATAATATAGCACTCATTTTTATTAGTTTAAGTTTACCTTAGCTAATAAAAGTTCATATTACAAGCTTACTCTAAGATTATAAACAATCTAGTTCATAATCAGCAAGTACACCAGTTTGATCAGCGAGTGGAGAGAAATATCAAATATTTACGGTCAATTTTGAATATTAGTTGTAAGGAATTGGCATTTGAAATCAGCGTAACACAGCAACAATTAGCCTAGTATGAAATGCCAAAAACAGAATTTCTGTCGGCAAATTGGCTCTTTTATCTAAAAAATTATATCGTAATATAAGTTATTTTTTAAAAAAATGGGGCTTAGGGGTGAGGTCAGCTAATATAAGCTAAACTAGCAAGATTTGATTATGTAGGAGGTTAAAAGGGTTACCTTTTGATGGCTACAAAGATATGAAGACAGGTTTATTATCTATACTTCCTCAGAACTTTCAGCCAATAATTCAATTGCTAGATTATTTTCCAAAGGTTTAGTACTGATTTCAGTTGTGAAGTACTCATTCAAACTATCTTTTTGGTGTAACTCAGAGAACATTAAAACACTTTCTACAATATTGGGAAATAGGTCACAGTTGTCTATGTTACTTGCATATTCCAGTAAATCCTCAGCAGCGTTATGTCCTTCCATTGTATATTCAGGGTTAGTAATTAGTAAATGATATGCTAATACTTTGGGATCAACTTCGATGCTAGTATCCGGATCTTGTATTAAGTTTTGTAAGGTTGGGCAAATAGTATGCTTTTCTAACATTCCATAACTTAACCCACCAAGATTATTACAATAGACTGATTCGTATAGATACTGTGCTATTGCCTCCTCATCAATCTGTAACTTTTTATAGTTTTCATTTACAATTAGAAATTGAGCATATTCAGTGTAAAATGCGGAAGTAATTTTTACATTCTGATTTGTTATCCCCTTTAAAAATACTTTATCAGCTTCTTTTATTTGGTTATCGCAATTAAAAAAACGAGCTAAATTATGATAATGAGTTCCGTATTGAAATTCTGGATCTATTTCTAGTAATTTTTGTTGTTCGGTTATTGCTAATTTTAAATTGTTTTGTTGGTAAGCTTGTTTTATAGTATTTCTAGTATCAAAAACTAATTCTTTCAATGGATCATCGAATGTATTTGGTTGGGGTAAATCATTATAATTTTTTTTGGATTCTGATTCGATTGTGTTTTGTAAATTTAAACAAGCATTTATTAATTCTTCATTTCCAGATTTTACGGCATATTCAAGGGCTTTGTTATGGAGATCATTATGTGTATATGTAGCACTTAAAATTAAGTAATTCTTAATAATATCAGGATGGTCAGGATTGGTCGCATAGGCTACTTGTTGTATGTCTAAAGATTTTTGGCAATATATAATAGCTTGATCATATTCTTTTTTTTTCATATAACTAGCGCCTAAATTAATATAGTTTTTAGCAATATTAGGATGGTTAGGATTGGTCATATATGCTACTTGTTGTATGTTTAAAGCTTTTTGGCAATATATAATAGTTTGATCATATTCTTCTTTACCCATATAACTAGCGCCTAAATTCATATAATTTAAAGCAATTTCAGGGTGGTAAGGGTTAGTTACGTAGGCTATTTTTTGTATTTCTAGAGCTTTGTGGTAATATGTAATTCCTTTATCATATTCGCCTTTGGATACGTAGCTTACCCCCAAGTTCATATAGTTTTTAGCAATATTTGGATGATTAGGATTGACGGCGTAGGCTATTTTTTGAATTTCTAGAGCTTTATGGTAATGTATAATTGCTTTATCATCATCTCCTTTATGTATGTAGCTACTACCTAAGTTCATGTAATTTAAAGAAATCTCAGGGTGGTTAGGTCTAGTCACATATGCTACTTTCTGTATGTCTAAAGATTTTTGGCAATATATAATAGCTTGATCATATTCGCCTTTGGATACGTAGCTTACCCCCAAGCTCATATAGTTTTTAGCAATATTTGGATGATTAGGATTGCCGGCGTAGGCTATTTTTTGAATTTCTAGAGCTTTATGGTAATGTATAATAGCTTTATCATGATCTCCTTTATGTATGTAGCTACTACCTAAATTCATGTAATTTAAAGCAATCTCAGGGTGGTTAGGATTAGTCGCATATGCTACTTTCT
>JBMGNO010000075.1:0-3242 GCA_049739405.1 Rickettsiaceae bacterium | reverse complement strand
GCGCAGTTGATTATTTCTTCGTTACTATTTGCATATTCCAATAAATCTTCGGCAACATTATGTCCTTCCATTGCATATTCAGGGTTAGTAATTAGTAAATGATACGCCAATATTTTTGGGTCAACTTCGATTTTAGTATCTAGATCTTTTATTAAGTTTTGTAGTACTGGGCAAACAGTGTCTTTTTCTATAATTCCATAACTTAACTCACCAAGATTATTGCAATAAACTGACTCATATAAATATTGGGCGATTGCCTCCTTATCAATCTGTAACTTTTTATAGTTTTCATTTACAATTAGAAATTGAGCATATTCAGTGTAAAATGCGGAAGTAATTTTTACATTCTGATTTGTAATTCCTTTTAAAAATGTTTTATCAGCTTCTGTTATTTGCTTATCGCAATTAAAAAAACAAGCTAAATTATGATAGTGATTACCGTATTCTAGTGCTGGATCTATTTCTAGCAATTTTTTTTGTTCGGTTATTGCTAATTTTAGATCGTTTTGTTGGTAGGCTTGTTCTATAGAATTTTGAGTATCAGAAACTAATTCTTTCAATGGGTCATCGAATGTATTTGATTGGGGTAAATTTTGATTATTTACTTCAAATTCAGATCCAGTGCTCTCATTTAAATCTAAACATTCATTTATCAATTCCTCATCTCCAGATTTTAAAGCATATCCAAGGGCTTTTTCAGGTATATTTTTTTGTACATATGTTGTACTTAAAAGGACATAGGATCTAATAATATCAGGATGATTAGAGTTAGTATCGTAAGCTTTTAGTTGTATATTTAAGGCTTGCTTATAGTATATAATAGCTTTATCATATTCCCCTTTATACATATAACTAACACCTAAATTAGCATAATTCTTAGCAATATCAGGGTGATTAGGATTAGATTCATAGGCTATTATTTGTATATCTAAGGATTGATTGTAGAGTGCAATCGCTTTATCATCTTCTCCTTTATACATATAACTAGAGCCTAGATTCATATAATTCATAGCAATATCAGGATGGTTAGGGCTAGTTTTATAGGCTATTATTTGTATATCCAGAGATTTTTTGCAATGTTTAATAGCCTCATCATATTCTCCTTTATAGATATAACTAGCGCCTAAGTTAGCATAATTCATAGCAATATCAGGATGGTTGAAGTTAGTTTTATAGGCTATTATTTGTATATCCAGAGATTTTTTACAATGTTTAATAGCCTCATCATATTCTCCTTTATAGATATAACTAGCGCCTAAATTTATATAATTACCAGCAATATCAGGATGGTTAGGGGTGGTTGCGTAGGCTATTATTTGTATATCCAGAGATTTTTTGTAATGTTTAATAGCCTCATCATATTCTCCTTTTTTCATATAACTAGCGCCTAAATTTATATAATTACTAGCAATATCAGGGTGATTAGGATTGGATGCATATGTCTTTAGGTTCATATCTAAAGATTTTTGGTGAAATTCAATAGCCTTGTCATACTCTCCTTTGCTACTATATGTACTGCCAAGATTATTATAGCGCATGGAAATATCAGGGTGATTAGGATTGGATGCGTATGTCTTTAGGTACATATCTAAAGATTTTTGGTGAAATTCAATAGCCTTGTCATACTCTCCTTTGTTATCATATGCGATACCAAGATTATTATAACCATCGGTTATATGATTATTAGAGTTATTTTGTTTTTTGTATATGCTGAGAAACGTTTTTGCCACGTTTACAGTTTTATCTATATTCCCAGTTTTCTTATATACAAAAAGCAAATCTTGAAGTAAATCTAAATCCTCTGGATAATTTTTTTGAATTTCTTCTAAATATTCTATGGCTTTATCATATTGTAAAAATCTAGCATGTACCATTCCTTTAATATAATCATCATCATAAAGTAATTTCTCTTCTCGTAATATAGGTTCAGCTTCATCGCGGCAGTTTTGATTACAAAAGTCATCTAAGACTATTTCTACATCCATCATCACATAATAAAAATGGTACAATATGGATGTATCCTTGATATGAAAGGTTTTTTGTGTTAGTGCTTTACGCTGGGCTTCATCTAAATGATCGACTGCAAATTCATAAGTCGACATATTATCATATCTCCCTTCATTGTTGCTATAGGTGCGTAAGCGTAGTTCGGTGGAAATGCAAATCGCTTCTCTTAGGTGCTTTGCTCCTGCAGGGCTTAAGATATTTTCATTTTCCATTTGTTCTATTATTTGCCAGACTGTGATGTGTTTTTCATCAGATTTAGCAGTTATATTGTAATAATTAGCTAGTGCATTGATTATTCGATCACCGAGGCGGTAAATATCTTTTTTGGCGTCAAGTAGGTTGCCTTCTTCTTTGTCACCTAGTTTGAGTTTAAATTTACCCAAATCTTCCCGTAATATTTTTACAGACCTTTCTTGTTGTATTTTGCGCTCTACCTTGTTGTTTAAATCTTCTCTATATTCATCAAGAAGTTTTTGACTTCCATCGACCAAAGACACTGTTTGTAATGCTTGCGTTAAATGTTTATCACATTCAAACCAATGATCTTGTTGTTGAAATTCAAGAAGTTGTTCTTTGGTACAAATCAGTTCATAATCTGGTTCATTTTTGATCAGTATTTCACCAGTTTCAATTTTAGTTTCTGGATCTTTGACTTTTTCTTTGATTTGATAGCCACCTTGTCTTCCTAATGGTGATTTACAAGCATCAACATAGACCGGATCAAAACGAAAGGCTTTTTCAATAATATCGTCATGGAACCAGTCATCTAGCTCCTCACCAGTTTTGTAGTTATTTAGGCATTCAATACCAACAGCAGCAAGCGGAGTTTCTCCAAAGTTGATTACTTTAATCCAAAGTAGTTTTGTTAAATTGCGAAAATATTCCTTATATTCCGGTTTGTCTTCGTTGATTAATATAGCAAGTTCCAGATCAGACCATGGAGTCATAGTACCGAGTGCTAAAGACCCAAGACCTAAAATAGAATGCTCACAACCTTCTGGAGGACTTCCAAGTTGTTGATAGCACTCTGTTAGTAATTGTTGAAGTAGACCTTGTTGATATTGTTTTGATTTAGGGTCATGGTTGACAAAAAATTCCGTAGCATATTCATATATTTGTTCAACACCATCAGCTCTGATGTTAATATCTTCGATAGTTAGATCTTCGATATATGTTAGCTGCTCTTTTGTTGTATTTCGGATGGTTTCTAATTTGTCTTGATATCCAGATATTTG
>JBMGNO010000074.1:0-3363 GCA_049739405.1 Rickettsiaceae bacterium | reverse complement strand
TAGATGAGCCAATCGATACACCAGCTGCCGCACCAACCATAAAGCCAGCAGCTCCCCCTACCACCGCACCAATTACCGGTAATATTTTAAATAACTTCAAGAAAGATGTAGGGGGAGTTTAGTTCAAGATTAAGATCTTAATTATTTTAAAAATTCTTTTACTTGGTTCAGGGATAATTTTGTAAATTTAGCAATATCTTCTACAGAAATTCCTTGCTCATGCATGTTTTGTACGATTTGAGCTTCACCTTCAGCTTTACCTCTTTTTTCAGCTTCTTCCTCTTTTAGGGCGCTAGCAGAATCATTATCAAGTATGGTTTTTTCTGCTCTTTCATAAAGTATAATGTCCTCTTCTGACCAGTTAAACTGATTAACTTCTTCATATGCCTGTCTAATAACATCATTATTACCAGAGATTTTGTCTATATCTTTTTCATGAGTTTCTTCAGCATATTTAAAGAAGTAACACCATTTTTCAACCATGTTATTAAGCTGATTGATTTTTGTTTTTTTAAATTTAGGCAGCTCTACAAAAGTAAAAGAAAAAGCATCAAGATCATGTTCTTTTGTTTTTTGATCTAAAATAACATGTCTTGAGATATAGTCTTTTTTATCTTCAAACATCACATGATTTGTTATGGCAATAAATATCACTGACTTTAGATTATCATAAACATCTTGTTTTTTCTTCTCGTCTTTTTCTTTTCCTTCTTTTTTCTTACTTTTTTTAAGTTGTCCGCAATAAGCTTTAGAGGCATAATATTGTGCTCGTTTTTCAAAGCCCTTCGTTCTAGCAACTTGCATCTCTATAATGATTTGTTGTCCATCTTGGGTTTTACATAATACATCTAAAATACTTTGTTTATCAATAGCTGTTCTAGGGTTTTGATCAGTCGGTAAGAATCTAACGCTTAATACTGTATCATCACCTTTAAAGTCCATAATATCATTGATAAAATGAATTAAGATATCCTTGTTTTTTTCAGAACCAAATATATGTTTAAAGCATATGTCATTTTTTGGATCAAGATATTTAGTAATCATGGCGGTGCAACTTGTTTAAATAGAAATAGTTTGTTAATTAATAGTAATTATAGTTGAAAACCTGCTTTGCGTCAATCTTATTTATAATGGGCGATTAAGTTTATCAATACCAGGAAGGTCTGGTTCGCCTCGGAAATTTATAATGTTATTGAATTTTTGCAGGCAGGTTTTACTGCGTTTGTCACAGCCAGCAATTATTGTGAACTGATCATTTTTATTAATGTCAAAAGCAGGACTTAGGGCTAAAGTTATTCGGTAATTACGACTGCGAGACTTTGGCTGTGTTTCTGCTTTATCTTTTTGGACTTCTTTAATTTCTGTTTTTTCATCATTATATTTGAGGTTTGTGTAGGTAAAATCACGCACTTCTATTGTAGTCTTTTTACGCCATATGATATATCCATGTCTGAATCAACGTTCTGGCGCTGGATTATTATCAACTTGTACATTACTAACGATAAAACATTGCTGATCAACAACTTGTTTAATTTGACAATCAGCTCGATATTCTGGCCTGGTTAAATCTACTTTGCAACGATTATCTCCCAGTTTTGCCCGGCAATGTGGGGAGTAATCTTCACATAATGTTTGTGATAAAAACTGTGATAAGCCTCTGATTTCAGCATAGAAGAGCTTGTTTTTTATCGTTACTTCACCAATAATTCCTGATTTTTGAATCAATTTACCATCGTTTGGTTTGTTGTAATTAACTAAGAAGATTTCTAAATGCGCAAAATCATATTTACCAGCCAGTAAGTCTTTAGCAGTAATTTTACTCGATGAGATTTGGCCATTAATTTCTAAATTATCAACAGCTAAATTATTGCTAGTTTCAATATTAGTTGGGTTAAAACCAGCTATTTATGCATATTCCATGCCATTAATTCTGATCATCTGATCATGGTCAGTAAAACCAAGTTTCAGACCATCTTGACGCTTAATATACCAACAAGAGGCCATAGTGGTGATCTCTGAGTCAATATGCTGTTTTAGTTCATTTTGTATATCTCGCATTAAATTCTCACTTCTACTAAAGGAATATTTTGCCAAGAACTTAAGTTAAAATTATCAATTTGCATATCTAAATAATCTGTATCAAAACGCACCGGTACATCAAATTCAAAACTAGCCCTGACTTGTGCCTTGTTAGCTGGAGCAGAAACTAGTTCAACAGTACCATTAATAAAATTGACTTTTGCTCTTACTGGCATGCGGTTTACATAAATCGTCCAGGAATTTTCTACTGGTTTGGTAATAGCTCGCTGATAATATTGATTACCGCTGGAATAGTTTTTCTGCAGCTGGAACTTCTTATTATTACCATTGCCAATGTCAATTAACTGTAACTCAGCCTTATAATCAGACCAATCTTTGTAGCGAAACCCCACAGCTTTACCATGCCTTGCACGAAAGAAAGCAATTAGTTGCTGTGCTTGCTGTTCAGTTTTAATGCCGCTAGCAATATCATACCGAGCTCTTGCGGATCTCCAATTAATATTGCGCTGCTCATGGCCACTAATTGTCGTTATTATGTCAGTAGAAAATACCGGCCCACCTTTAGCGCCGTAAGATATATCAGTCGGGAACTGAATTTCTACAAATGATTCCATTGTTGTTTTGGTTTTTACTATTGTAACTGAGGCATGATATCTAAAGAATTTCCTGGCAATGCTTCAATAAATTCTTCAAATAATTCTTCGGCTGGTTCATCTTTATATTCAATCATTTGCATTGCAGATTTCTGTCGTGGATTAAACAAGGATAAGGCTTGTAATAATTCTTCTGGACTATTTTCATCTTGAGTGATTTTTTCTATTTCTTCTATAATTTCAGGAGTTAAATGAAATCTTCCATCATAATTATGCTTTGCTAAATACTTGATGTATTTTGAGTTTTGTTCTTGAATTGATAACTGAAAAGCATAATTAGGGTTTTTTATTGTCTTGTTAATATTTTCTCTGTAGTAATAAGGAACGGCACAATTTTTTTTACAACTTTTAAGAATTTCGGTATCTATATAAGGAGTTATAGTGAATAACAAATCATGTTCTATACTAGTCTCACGTCCTGGTAATTTATCAATGGGATGAATTTGTTGATTGTTTATTAGATTAATATTTGCACCATTTTTAAGTAATGTTTTTGTTATATAAATTATTTTTGAGATCTTATCGCTCTTACTCTAGTCTAGTAGAGTTCATGCGTTCGAATAAATGATGAAATACACTATTACCCAGTAAATCTTGATGATTAACATCAGCATTATATTGTAGTAATGTTTGAATATTGGGGTAATAATCAGATTTAGTTAGGCCTTGT
>JBMGNO010000073.1:0-3425 GCA_049739405.1 Rickettsiaceae bacterium | reverse complement strand
ACGGCTTTGTTGTCGCGGACTCTTTTTAGCTCTTGGTCATAGGCCAGGCGTTGCTGTTCGTTCCAGTTAAAGATGTTGAGTTCTTCGTAGGCTTTTTCGATAACTTCGTCGCTGCCAACGATTTTGGCCATATCCTTCTCGCTAGTGCTTTCGGCATTTTTGAAAAAGTAGCACCATTTTTCCATGATGTTACTCAGCTGGTCAATAGAGATTTTTTTGAACTTAGGGAGTTCGATGAAGGTAAATGAGAATGCATCAAGATTATGCTTCTTAGTTTTATTATCGAGCATTATATGCTTTGATAAAAAATCTTCATTATCTTCAAACATCACATAATCGGTGATCGCAATGAAAATTACCGACTTCAGATTGTGATATAATCCATCTTCTTCTTGCCCCTTGTTGAGCTGGCTGACATAGGCTTTGGCTGCATAATATTGCGCGCGCTTTTCAAAGCCAGGTGACTTTGCCACTTGCATTTCAATGATGATCTGCGTACCGTCCACAGCTTTGCACAGCACATCGACAATACTCTGTTTCTTGCAGGCAATATCTGGATCCTGCACTGGCGATAGGAAAGTTACGTCCTCAATCACATCACCGCCCTCAAATCCCATTACATCATTGATGAAATGGATCAGAATATCCTTGTTTTTCTCAGTGCCAAAAATACGCTTAAAGCATATGTCGTTTTTGGGGTCTAAGAACTTCGAAACCATCATGTCGAATTTACCTGTGCGTTAAAAAATGATTCAATAATATCTTATGATAAAAGCGTTCTTAAGTCAAGAAATATATTACGGAAATTAAACCATTGGGTGATGGTGCATTTAAGTGAGTTGTTTAAAGACAAAGCGCATTAGCATAGTTTTTCTTGAAATGCAAAATTATTTCAAAAAACGAAATCAAAAAAGGGCGATTTTCGTTATTTTTGACCATTTTGCGGGCAGGGTAAAAGAGCTAAATGCTTGGTGAACATTAGGGTTTAGAGGTTTTTGTTGTCTTCAATTTACCTAAAAACGAGACGAAACGCCTATCTCCTCAAATGCGGTCCCGAACAAAATTATTTTCTGCAGTTTGATTACAAGCAAAAACGCTGGAAAATACTACCCTAAAAAACCTCCAAAAATCATGCAACAGTACGAATTTTATATAATTTTTGTTATAGAAAATTAATTAATACTTGCCTTTAAACGTTTGTTAATATATCTTACAGGTTGATTTTATTTTAATTAATATACCGAAAACTAACATGCCTTTTGATATAGATATTGCCATTGTTGCTGCTTTTTTAATAATCAACCTAGGTGTTGGTCTATATTACGGCCGTGATGTTAAAACCATTGAAGATTATGCCACTGGTAATCGTAATTTTAGTACTGCGGCTTTAGTATCTACAATAGTAGCCACTGCTATGACAGGTAGTTTATTTGCTGCTGGCATTTCTCGAACATACACAGATGGTTTATATGATTTCATCCCTACATGTGGTGTACCAATGTCTTTGTTTTTATTAGCTTATTTTATTATACCTAAAATGAAAAGTTTTATGAAAAACATCTCTATTGCTGAAGCAATGGGGAAGCGTTACGGCAAAACTGTTAGAATAATTACAGCTATGGCAGCAATTATTGCTAGTAGCGGGTTAATTTCAATGCAATATAAAGTTTTTGGTAGTATTGTAAGTTATTTTTTAAACATAGATATAGTATATGCTGTAATCACAACTGGATTGATAGTAACGTTATACTCGGCATTTGGTGGAATTCGTTCCGTTACGTTTACTGATATAATACAATTTATGATCTTTGGTACAATTATTCCTTTGATCGGTATAATTTTATGGAAAACAACAGTTTATTCTGAAGGCTTTTCTTATCAACAAACCCTTGTGCACGATAATTTTAATTTAAAAAGGATTGTTGACACCGAGAATATTAAATTTTGGTCAATGATGGCTCTGTTTACATACTTTGCTATACCATCGGCAAACCCAGCCTTTTTTCAAAGGATAGTGATGGGACAAAATATCAAGCAGGTAAAAAGAGCTTTTTTTATATCGTCAGTGATAATATTATTAATGATAATAGCAGTGTCTTGGATAGGGTTTTTATTATTTTCCTTAGAACCAGAATTAGATTCTACAAAATTGATCCCTTATATAATTGATAATTATTCTTACAATGGATTCAAGGGTTTGTTTATAGCTGGCCTTATGGCTATGATTATGTCAAGCGCAGATTCTTTTACTAACGCAGCGTCTGTATTATTTGTTCATGATATTTTAAAGCCTCTAGACCTAGTAGACAAAAAAGAATTAATTATTACAAGGCTATTTGCTTGTATACTAGGAATTATAGCTATTATTATGGCATTATCTAAAAAAGACTTATTAGAAATACTGTTATTTGCAAATGCTTTTTTTAAACCTTTAGTCACATCTCCATTACTAATAACTATTTTAGGCTTTAGAACAACCTCTAAAGCAATTTTATCTGGTATGGCTGGTGGCTTTATAACTGTTATTGTTTTAAAATTCTCAAGCCTCTCTTTTGATCCTATTATTCCAGGAATATTAGTTAATTTAATAGTCATGAAGACCGTACATTATATTGGTCGTCAAAAAGGTGGGTGGATCGAGGTAGCAATGGAGAAAGATGATGAAAAACCTTCTATGGGCATACTTCAGTCAATATACACTTCAATAAGATATTTTAACTTTACAGAATTTGTTTATAAAAACTCACCTCGTAGTGAATCTACCTATAGCTTTTTTGGTATATTTTGTTTTATTTCAACAATAACAACAATATATTTGACTCAAATGGAAATGATAGGAAAACATGGTGACTTAGTAACATACCTACATATGATAATGCTTGTAATTTCTACTTTTTTTGGTTTACATATGATGTGGTCCGATCGAGTACGAAATCCTATTTTGGTATCAACAGTATGGCACTTTGCATTGATATATAACATGACTTTTTGTACAAGTTTTTTCTTATTTTTAAGCAATTTCAATAATGTTCAAGTAATAGTATTTACGTTAAATATGACAGCATTATTTCATGTGTGTCGCTGGAAAACTGCGATTACAGCTATTTTAATAGGTATCAGTGGAAGTATAATTACTTATAAAAATATGGTTGGAGATATTCTTACAGGTGGTAATATTGATAATTATAATGTTTTAATGTATGTGGCCTTAATGTCTGCTGCGGCGTTATTTGCCTTCTCAAAACCAAAACAAGAATATGTTGAAGAGACAGAAGAGAAAGTTGGTGAATTAGAGAGAAAAGTTGGGTCATTAACTATAGAATCAAATGAGAAAGACAAAAAAAATTCGATATTTTAATAAAGCAATGCAAGAAAATGAGCGCCGTATTAATTCATTCCGGGAAAAAATTGCACAGCGCAATTAT
>JBMGNO010000072.1:0-3559 GCA_049739405.1 Rickettsiaceae bacterium | reverse complement strand
TAATCTGATACACGCTTAGAAATTATGTTCACCATCTCCATGATGATCCTCATTACCACCATTACCATCACCACCATTATTGCTTTCATCGCCGTCATCTAGGTGCTCTGTTTCACCATAATCATCAACATCACCTTCAATATTATCAACCCAGTTACCGGCATCAACATGAGTAAAGTCAGGGTCGTTATCAATTGCCGTGACCCAATCATCTTGGTCATTAGCAAGCTGGACACCGTTAACAAAAGTACTTGAACTAAGGTCGTAGTAACCGTCGCTAAATTGTAAAAATTCAATATTAGCCGTACGGTCGATTCCATCTCGACCAGCAACCCCATCAAAAATTATCGCATTAGTAACGTTACCAAAAACATTATACTCATTAAATTGACCTTCAAATATCGCAATATCATTATTAGCACCACCATCCATACGGTCATTACCAGCTCCACCACCAAATACATCCTCTCCATCTCCACCAGACATGACATCCTCTCCATCTCCACCAAATAGAGTATCATCACCAGAACCACCAGTCATATTATCAGAGCCTTCATTACCATACATTCTATCATCACCGGCACCTCCATCCATGACATCATTACCAGATCCACCAACGATATAATCATCACCAGCACCTGAAGATAATTGATCATTACCAGAACCGCCATGCAATAGATCGCCATCTACTCCTCCACTAATAGTGTCTGAACCTTCTCCACCAGTTAATATATTTTTACCAGAAGAGGCTGTAATTTGATCATCACCAGCACCACCTTCAACAATATCATCACCAGAACCTGCCTCAATAGTATCATTACCATCTCCAGACTGAACGCGGTCATCACCAGAATCAGCTTCGATGCTGTCATAACCTTCACCTGCTATGATCGTATCATCACCCTCACCACCAATTAAAGTATTATCACCACTGCTACTTTCAATATAGTCATCTCCTATTCCACCATCGATTCTATCCTGACCGCCTCCACCATGAATATGATCATCACCAGTTCCTCCTTCAATAGTGTCGTTACCAGAACCACCAACTATTGTATCTCGATCATCGCCACCGCGTAGTAAATTATCGCCATCACCACCATTAATGTAGTCAGATCCAGCCCCACCATCAATAGTATCATCGCCAATACCACCATGTAAATCATCATCGCCAACACCACCATCAATTGAGTCATCGCCTACTCCACCAATAATAGTGTCATCACCAGTGCCGCCAATAATCGTATCATTAGCATCGTCAGGCATTTCACCAAATAATGTAATATTGTCAACACCCCAAGACTCATTAGTAATACCTGCTGTAGTATCGGTACCAAAACCAAGTTTAATATCTGTTGGGTTTGCTAAAGGAGGCACAACAACACCCGTTGGGTTACCCGATGCATCTAATAACTCTAATGAGCCATCAGGATTCACTTTAAACTCGATAGTAATATTACGATGAACCTCATCAAAAAATGCCTCAAAACCTAAATTTTGTAATCCACCTGGCTCAGGGGACTCATCATCAACTAATTCATCATAAGATTTTACTAGAACTTCAACATCATTTACAAAGACAATAAACCTATCCATAAACGCGCCGCTACTCTCAAGATTATCAATCTCTAAGATATCGAACTTTATAGTTAAACTATTGCCCATATTGGTCGCGTCAAAGGTTTTAAACATAGCTTGATTACCATTATAATCACCCAATCTTCCTAAGAAATTACCCGTATCCTCAACGTCAAGATGGTCTACTAAATCTAAACTCCAGCCATCAAATCCTGATTTTTCTTCTACAAAGAAATAGTCTTGATTTGGATCATCGCCATGAATCAAGTCGCTACCCTCGCCTCCATCGATCGAGTCATTGCCATCTCCAGCGATAATTGTATCATCTCCTATTCCACCATCGATTGTATCGTCGCCAGTTCCGCCATCGATTTTATCACTATCAGCGCCACCATCAATCGAATCATTTCCAGCTCCGCCAGTAATTTGATCCTTACCCTCATTTCCTTCAATCACATCATCACCATCTCCGCCGTCAATCGTGTCAGACCCCTCTCCTCCAATTAAAGTATCTGAACCTTCACCGCCGAAAATCTCATCGTCCCCAGTTCCGCCCTTGACAGCATCATCACCTTCACCGCCTTCGATTGTATCCGACCCGTCTCCGCCGAAAATCTCATCGTCCCCATCACCACCGTCGAGTGAGTCATCACCATCTCCACCAGTTAGAGTATCGCTTCCGATTCCGCCTTCAAGGGTATCGTCGCCTTCACCGCCATCTAGCGAGTCATCACCATCGCCACCAGTTAGAGTATCGCTTCCGATTCCGCCTTCAAGAGTATCGTCTCCTTCACCACCGTCTATTACATCTGACCCGTCTCCGCCAATAATACTATCTGCCCCTTCATTACCCTCTAAGGTATCATCACCGATTCCACCGTCTATCACATCGTCCCCAAGGCCACCAGACACAGAATCATCTCCTTCTCCGCCAGTTAAAGTATCGCTGCCTAGCCCGCCTTCAAGAGTATCGTCATCCTCACCACCGTCGAGTGAGTCATCACCATCTCCGCCTTCAAGCGAGTCATCGCCTTCGCCACCTTCTAAAGTATCGTTACCGATTCCGCCATCGATTGTGTCAGCCCCCTCTCCTCCAAATAATTGATCATCACCAGCAGAAATTTTATCACCATCTCCGCCATAAATTATATCATCGCCTTCACCGCCATAAATAGTATCATCGCCGATTCCACCATCGAGTGAGTCATCACCATCTCCTCCAGTTAGAGTATCGCTTCCGATTCCTCCTTCAAGAGTATCGCTTCCTATTCCACCGTCTAGTGAGTCATCACCTTCACCGCCAATTAAAGTATCGCTTCCGATTCCACCTTCAAGAGTATCATCGCCTTCACCGCCATCTATTACATCTGACCCTTCTCCGCCAATAATACTATCCGCTCCTTCATTACCCTCTAAGGTATCATCACCGATTCCTCCATCAATCACGTCGTCCCCAAGACCGCCAGACACAGAATCATCGCCTTCTCCTCCCAAGATAGTATCATCTCCTTGAGTGCCAATTACTGTATCATCTCCAGCAAGCGCATCAATATTTACACCTGTTGTTGCTGCAGATAAATCAGCATAATCATCAAATTCTGTTAAACCATATTGCTCAATCTCGCTGAACGTTGCTTTATCACCCGCTTTTGTCTCTATAGTACCAGACTCATCGTCCGTTAAAATTAAGCTAATCCCCGAAGTTAAACCAGAAACACTAATCTTATCACCATTTGTTTCTCCTCCCTCTCCGCCAACGATCGTATCGTTACCAAAATTATCATTTAACTGGAATAAATCATCTCCGTCATTACCATACATTTCATCATCGCCTTCTCCTCCCTCAAGAGTATCATCGCCATCGCCACCAGTTAGAGTATCACTACCTAACCCGCCTTCAAGGGTATCATCTCCTTCACCACCATCTAGCGAGTCATCTCCTTCACCACCAGTTAGAGTATCGCTTCCGATTCCTCCTTCA
>JBMGNO010000071.1:0-3889 GCA_049739405.1 Rickettsiaceae bacterium | reverse complement strand
AATGTTAAGTTTCTTTTGCAATTGAAAATATTAACTAGATAACATTATAATGCCTTCTACTACATCTTCTTTCGGTAAAAGTTATATCACATACATTTATATTTTAACTTATACCTTTTTTATTGGTATTCTTTATTGTTGAAGCAATAGATGGGGTAGAAGCGCTGGGATTACTATTTTGGGCTAAATGATTTGAATTCTGTAAGGATTTGCCTAAATTACTTGCCTGTTCTGATGCTTTAATAGGCGTCAACTCTTTTTTCTGATGCTTTTGATTAGGTAAATCTTTAGTCAAGCTTACACTTCTCTCTCTTTTCTTTGATTCTTCAGTCATCCAACTACATATCATGCTCTTATCTTGTTCTGAAGCTGCTTTATAAATTTTTTGTATCTGTGATAAGCTTTCAGGTTCTTGTTCAAACATCCAAAATTTCAAGTTTTCTTCTTCCACTTCACCTTCGCTTAAGGATTCATATCCAGACTGTAAAGATCTTTTATATTCTTCTGATTTATTCTGTCTTCTTTCGTGGGCTAACGCACTGCGAAGCTCTGTTGGATTATCTTGCATCACTGATTTGAAAAAGATTTTATTTTTAATGACATTTAATGCATCCTTATTTTGCACGATTAAAGATCTCTTATTTTTTGTTGTTAAAGCTGTAAAATTATATTCTTTTTCTAAAAATCCCTTATAAATCTTATCTATATTTGCTATAGACTCTGTGTACTTTTTTATTTCATCATTATTTAACAAATTTTTGATGAGTTTTTCAATTTTTTTTTGCATTCTCGGCCCGCTTTTATCTTCGGCAATTTTCTTTCGATCATTAACATCCAGATTTTGTTGTATTTTTTCATCAACTTCACTGAACGATTCATAATGTGCTTTAATATTTTTTTCTCGTATCTTTTCCTCATGCTTTATAAAATTATCGTAGTCTTCGTCTTTGATTAACCTCTCAAATAATTTTAAATAAGAGTCCTCGAAGCCATTAGGTAAATTAAGCTCATTCTCTTGATAAATATTGTATGCATCTGTACCTAAAAAATTCTTGAGCATATTTTCATTATTTTTTATTGCTTCAACAATATACCATTCAAAAGACAGACCATGACTTCCTCCTATTGTTCCTATATCTATTTGAGTTTCATCCACGCCAACAGCTACCTTAAGAGTTAAAACATCCAAACCTTGTCCATCTTTATTTAAGGCTAAACTACAATGACCACAACATAATTTTGATAGGCCTATATAGGCACCGTTATTCTTTAAATATTCTAGCTTCTCAACGATTTTACTACCTTCGCCCGCCATCCAATCTGAATTTTTCTTATTTATATTATATTCATTTAATAAATCTTTATAATATTGAACTTGTCGCATTTCAGCATGACATTTATCATTAGCTTCTCCCGTCAAAAGAATTTGACTCTCTTTAAAACCTTGCTTAAAAGCTGTTTTTAAATTTTCATTATCAAATCTCTTATTAAAATTATCGTTATCATTCAATGCATTTCTTAATTTTGTCAAATCTCTTTTTAACCTGACTACTGCACGTACATCATCAGGAATATATTCTATATAATGTTTATTAGCTTCTTTTGTATATTGTTGTTTTTCATTCTCACCTTCCATTAACTCTTTAGACGGATTTAAACCTTTTTCAACAGCAATGTTATATGCTTTTTCATGCAGTTCTTGTATAGTTGGCTTATAGCTTCCTTTATTAGAATGGTATTCTAGATGATCTTTTACAAAAGAGGAACCCATAGGCTGGTCGTAATATTGAGCTGATGAGAATATAATATCTTTTTCCTTATCTGAATTATCTTCTATGAACTTTTCCTGATCCTTTGACTGAGAATAGCCTTGTAAATAACTAAGAACTTTTTTTACTTGCTCTATTCTTGGAACACTCTTTCCTTTATGTTCACCCTGTGTATATTTTAGCTGTTCAGTCTTATAAATCTCATTAAAAGATATATTTAAATCCACACCATCAAAGCTTACCGACGCGCAAGACGTATTATAGGATAATAGTCTTGCCAAAGAATCCATACGTCTTTTATTCCAATCCGTAGCGTGATTTTGCTCCATCTCGCTTACTCTGGAATTCATATTATGTATAAATGTATTCGTAAACTTGCTGGCTATCTTCTGATCATCCTTCAACATACTTTTATAGATTGCTGCAGAATTACCTGATTTTTCAGACGTGGAAAAAATATATGGTATCCTCATATTTTCATTTATCACTTGTTGAAAAGTGATTGATTCAACCTCATTAATAGTAGTGCTTGTTTTATTAGAACTTATTACACATATTGCTGCTACCTTGCTTTTTAAATCCTCTCCCAACTGATTATCATCTATATATTCCAAAACTGATCCTAATCTTCCAGAATTATCCCAAGATATTTCTTTTAAATAGTTTGTGCTATGCGTATTGTTATAAAGATTAACTTTTTTCAAAAAACTATCCTTATTTAATTTCAAGATATCGTCCACTGTTAGTGTTGGTTGTAATAAATAATTACAAATTACTTTTAACGGCTTTTCTTTTTCTGGTTTTATAATTTTTTTATCAATTATTAATCTAAACTCATTATACTGTTCTGATATTTTGTTTATCCTTGCCAAAGAATCACCATCTTTATGAGTTATCACGCACATCTCCGCTACAGATTTTATTAAAATTTCTTTCTTAGGGCTTGAAATTGAATCAATATGTTTCAATAATGAAGGCAGAAATGAGTTTTTATTATTCCATTTATCTACTATGCTTAGCTCTGCAGACAGGGCTTGTTTTTTGTCCTTTGTAAGATTTTCAACATCTATTTTTTCTATTAAATCTAACAACTTCCCATAGGATGAAGGTTCTTTATTAGCTTCTGCATTACGTTCTATAATTGATTGACATGTAGTTGGCCAAATAAAATTTTTCAGTTCTTCTTTGGTTTTTTTGTTAGAAAAGCCCGCTCCCTGATTACTTGCTATATAAGCTATAGCTACTTTTGGCCAAAAAGCATCTCCTATATTATCATGACCATTATATTTTCCATCTTTTTCTAAGAGTATTTGTTTGAAAATATTAGCTTTTGTGCAATTTGTATTCTTTAATTCTATTCTAATTCCCGATGAACTTTTATATTTCAGTAAAAACTCATTTAAAGTTAGCGTTCCAGATTTGTTAATAAACTCGATGAACATTTTTTTCTTCAGCTCTTTTTTTGCCATATTGCTAGTCCTCCAGTTTATTGAACAAAATTATAGTGATTAATCAGTAAGCCTAAACATTTCATAGATTATCATCAAAGTTAGTTTGATAACTTACATCGGCGAATAATTCACTCCCTTTTTTTGTAATATCATTATATTCTAGATCTAAACATTCTATATTAGATCCCTCTAATAACTCTCGGAGAATCTCTGCTCCTTCATCATCTATTTCATTACAACTAAGTTCTAGAAAAGTTAGTTTTTTGACACTTTGTGTGAGGTTTCGTACCCCTTTATTTGTAAGTTCATTTCCGCTTAGATTTAGCGATTCTATTCTTGTTTTTGGTAAATATTCCATAATAGTAGAAATAAGTTCGTCACCACAATTATCAGCAATAAGTGCTAATGATGTTACAGAAGACGTTTCTTTACTTAAGCTAGACATTAAAGTTTCTAATAAATCTAAATCCATGTTTACGCGACCTATTTTTAGTGTCTCTATATTACTATTTTTTAAAAATATAGATAAGGTTTTAATAGCTTCTGTTTGAAGGTTTGTATCACATAAAGAAAGATCGATGATTTGTGGATGCTCTTTCAAAAATGTAATAACTTTTTTCAAGCCATTTGAAGTAAGCTTTTTATAGTCGAAATCTAATTTATTAGCAT
>JBMGNO010000070.1:0-3903 GCA_049739405.1 Rickettsiaceae bacterium | reverse complement strand
ATATTTATATATTTTTGCGACACCGCTTCGGTAATAGCAGAAACTACATCCTCTAAATTGTTAATCGGGTGATTATTCAAACTACTCATAACAATACGGTAAGATGTTTTTCCATCTTGATACCAACCTTCTTTAATATTACTAAAGCTACTACCAGGTTGTACATTTGCAAGCATCACATCACCAAGTTTAACCCCACTCATGTGTGACATATAATCGTCAGCTTTGAAAAACAGCCCCCCAGCAAACTCAACCATCTTATTAACAGCATTATCATTTAAATTATATAATTTTATAGTTTGAGTAATCTCTTTACCTTTTCTAATAACAGTAATTTGAACCTCATTTTTATCATGCTGACTCATAGCAAGGTCAAAATTACATAAATCTGCACCAACTTTTTTGCCATTAATTTTCCATAATATATCACCAGCTTTAATGAGCCCTTGAGCCGTACTACCGTTTAATACGCTGTGTACAGTAACAACACGGTTGCGCGCATCAGGAAAGTCTTTTAAGTAACTATCCATTTTATCTTTTGGAAAATTTCGGTGCTTAACCGCCTTATCTAAAGATGTTAGGTGCGTAATAACCCCAATATGCTTTCTTCTTACCTCTGACCCTTTCCTTAAATCTGACAAAATGTGCCGAACATAATCGCCCTTTAAAGCTATAGCATGAGTTTTGCCCCCTCCATATAATACTGCAACCGCTTTATTATCATCGTTTAACACCGGCGAACCACTTGCCCCACCTGCAATATTCAAGTTAATATTATATGACCCTTGCGGCATTCCTCCTGATATCTCATATAAGTCAGCTAAATGCCCATGATGAAAAGAAAAACCTTGGCCTTCCGTGTTGCCTACAACAAGCATTTTTGCTCCTAATTGTGGCTTTTGTTCGGTAAACTCTACTACCTCATACTCTAGCGGCAAATCTTTAGTATTTATCTGCAAAACTGCAAAATCAATATATTCATCTTTCAAACCACCAGAAGCTTGGATAGTAACTTTTTGCTCTTTTCCACTTGCTTTATCCTTAGCGGATACGTGCACGATACCGTTTGAATCAATATCAAAAGTAACTTCGATTTGTGGCGTTCCTCGTGGAGATGGTGGAATTCCTTCTAAGTTAAATTGACCTAACATTTTATTATGAGCTGCTAATTCCCTTTCTCCTTGGAAAACTCGTATGGTTACAGCATGTTGGTTATCTTCTGCTGTTGAAAATACTTGGCTTTTCTTTGTAGGAATCGTGGTGTTACGATCAATTAGTCTTGTGAATACGCCACCTAAAGTTTCGATACCTAATGAAAGAGGAGTTACGTCTAATAATAATACGTCTTTCACATCACCTTGTAATACGCCGCCTTGTACAGCTGCGCCAAGAGCAACAACTTCATCAGGATTCACACCTTTATGAGGTTCCTTTCCGAAAAAATCTTTTACTTTTTCGATCACTTTTGGCATTCTAGTCATGCCGCCAACTAAGATAACTTCGTCGATCTCGCTTGCGCTTAAACCAGCGTCTTTCAAAGCCTTTTTACACGGTTCGATCGTACGATCAATTAGTTTCATTACTAATGACTCTAGCTTTGCACGTGTTAATTTAATATTTAAATGTTTTGGCCCGGAAGAGTCTGCAGTGATATAAGGCAAATTAATATCCGTTGATTGCGCGCTGGACAATTCCTTTTTAGCCTTTTCTGCGGCTTCTTTTAAACGCTGAAGAGCTAAAGGATCTTGCTTTAAATCAACAGAAGAAGTTTTTTTGAATTCTTCAAGCAGGTAATCTAGAATGGTCATATCGAAATCTTCACCACCTAAAAAAGTATCACCATTTGTTGATTTAACTTCAAATACTCCATCACCAATTTCGAGGATAGATACATCAAAAGTACCACCACCTAAGTCATAAACAGCTATTTTTTTATTTTCTTCTTTATCAAGTCCATAAGCAAGAGCTGCAGCTGTAGGCTCATTGATAATTCTTAAAACCTCAAGACCAGCAATTTTACCAGCATCCTTTGTTGCCTGTCTTTGTGCGTCATTGAAATAGGCTGGTACAGTGATTACTGCTTGGGTAACTTTTTCTCCTAAATAGCTTTCGGCAGTTTCTTTCATTTTTTGTAAAATAAAAGCACCTATTTGACTTGGAGAAAACTTTTCATTATTTGCTTCAACCCAAGCATCGCCATTATTATTAATAATTGAAAAAGGAACTACTTCCTTGTCTTTTTTAACAGTTGAATCTTCGTACCTTCTACCAATTAAGCGCTTAGAAGCAAAGATTGTATTGTTGGGATTAGTAACAGCCTGCCTTTTGGCTGACTCACCAACTAATTTTTCTTTATCAGTGAAACCTACTATCGAAGGTGTAGTTCTCACTCCTTCTGCATTTTCAATTACTTTTGGTTTTGCGCCATCCATGATAGCTACGCATGAATTAGTAGTACCTAAGTCAATACCTATAATTTTTGCCATAATATACCTCAATTATTAATATCATTTATTTATTAATTTGACTAAAAGGCCAATCTGTGATTACCTAATAGCCTTATATTATGTCATATAGTGCATAATTTTTATTTTGCAAGTCCTTACAAGGAGAAAAAATGTTAAATTTTATAAAAGCTATAACTTTGTCTGTTATATTTTGCCTAAGCGGATGTTTTGCAGAAAAAGAAACTTCACAAGATCAAATAGAAAAAATTAGAAAATCAATAGTAACTATTAATACGCGAGTTCCAATGTCAGCTTATGACCACTCGGGTAGTTGGTCTGGTACAGGTTTTATTGTTGATTCAGATAAAGGGTATATTGCAACAAATAATCACGTGGTTGGTCGTGCTGCAGTGGGAACCTATTTTGTAACGTTTCATAATGGTCAGCAGGCAGAAGCAAAGCTAGTTTTTAATGATGAATATATTGATTTTGCAGTTTTGCAGATAAATACTAAAGATTTGCCGCTAGAGTATGAGGTAGTAGAGTTTACCGAACAAAAGCCACAATTAGGAGCAAAAATGCTTGTTGTAGGCAACACGGAAGGCCAAGGTTTTTCTTTTCATCATGGGCATTTAGCTGACTTATATGAGATATCAGGAGGAATGCCGCAAGGGTCATATAATATTAACTTGAATATTGCAGGTGGGGCAAGTGGTTCGCCGGTGTTAAACGATGATAATAAAGCGGTTGCAGTATTATATGGAGGGGGCAAAACTCATGCTATAGCTTTAAAGGGCGATTATGTTCGGCACATTTTGTCAGATTTAAGGAAAGGGTCAGAGGTAAGAAGAAAGCATATTGGGGTTATTACGCACCTAACATCTTTAGATAAGGCGGTTAAGCACCGAAATTTTCCAAAAGATAAAATGGATAGTTACTTAAAAGACTTTCCTGATGCGCGCAACCGTGTTGTTACTGTACACAGCGTATTAAACGGTAGTACGGCTCAAGGGCTCATTAAAGCTGGTGATATATTATGGAAAATTAATGGCAAAAAAGTTGGTGCAGATTTATGTAATTTTGACCTTGCTATGAGTCAGCATGATAAAAATGAGGTTCAAATTACTGTTATTAGAAAAGGTAAAGAGATTACTCAAACTATAAAATTATATAATTTAAATGATAATGCTGTTAATAAGATGGTTGAGTTTGCTGGGGGGCTGTTTTTCAAAGCTGACGATTATATGTCACACATGAGTGGGGTTAAACTTGGTGATGTGATGCTTGCAAATGTACAACCTGGTAGTAGCTTTAGTAATATTAAAGAAGGTTGGTATCAAGATGGAAAAACATCTTACCGTATTGTTATGAGTAGTTTGAATAATCACCCGATTAACAATTTAGAGGATGTAGTTTCTGCTATTACCGAAGCGGTGTCGCAAAAATATATAAATAT
>JBMGNO010000069.1:0-3936 GCA_049739405.1 Rickettsiaceae bacterium | reverse complement strand
AACACTCAAACCATCATTCCTTTTAGCATTAATTAACTGCGGTTCTCTATCTAATAACAACTTCACTACTTCCAAATTACCACTATAAGCCGCAGCATGTAAAACACTCCAACCATCATTCCTTTTAGCATTAATTAACTGAGGCGCCCTCTCCAAGAAAAACTCCACTACTTCCCAATTACCACTATAGGCCGCAACATGTAAAACACTCCAACCATCACTGTCTTTAGCATTAATTAACTGGGGTGCCGTTTCCAATAACAGCTTCACTACTTCCAAATTGCCACTATAGGCCGCAGAATGTAGAACGCTCTCGCCCCATCGATTCTTAAAACTAATTAACTGCGATTCCGCTGCTAATAAAAATTTAACTATACGAACATGACCAGCTATAGAAGCCAAATGTGTAACATTATATTCTATCAATCTATCAGTTATGTTTATCAGCTCACTATTATTTTCGTATAGACTTCTAAGTTTCTCAATATCTCCTTGCCAAGCAGCCTGGTGTAATAATGTCCAGCTGTCTTTGTCACTAAACTCACCCTCATTAAATTGAAGTTTCGCCATCTTTTGGTCTAAGAATTTTTTACATTTTTTGTAAGTATATTTTTTACCATCAGCTAACTCTCCATACAAAACATCCAACTCTTTATCTGATAATTTAGTATCATCTTCATCCAAAGTTTTGGTTGTTATTTTAGGTTTATTGTCAACTAATTCTAAATTTTCTTGTTTCGTTTCTAATTTTTTTGATTCTTTTGAATTTTCTTCTTTTCTCTCTTGATCTAATTTAGGCAACTTCTCTCTCAGATGCTCTAGCGCCTCTTTGCTGAATGGGTCAAAACCTAGCTGTGACTCTTGCGGCTCGATTTCTGATCTTGTTTTTGATGAGTGATCTTGTTTTTTAGCGGTAAACTTTACTTTTCCTGCATATAGTTTTTTGGTGTAGTGCAGCATGCCATGATTTTCAAGAAAATATTCTCTGGCCGATAGTCCGGACAATAGATTAGTGCTTATTTTTTTTTCTATACTTTTATTAGCAATAATATTATTATATTCTTCTTGATCAATAATTGTGCCATCTTTGTGTAAATAACATAATTTACCTAAATGCTTAAACCCTACTTCTTCTGGAGGAACAGTCGGTACTAAATCGTGGTAATTTGCAATGCGGTAATAATTATTATTAAAATATTTTTCCGCCAGTTTGGCTGAACTAGCGCGGCACCATAAAGGTTGTCCATAATTATAAAGCGAAATTTGATCTATATTTAATAATTGACCATTAATCTCCATATTTAGCAATTGCATATAGGCATTAGCCGACATCGATGCTCCCAATGAATGACCAGTAACATAGATGTTTAAATAAGGTTTTTGTGTAAGTAATTCTTTAACCGTTTTTTCTAGCGGTATTTCTAAATTTGTGTTTTGATTTTTTGTATTTTGTCTTTCCCCCCTAAACCAATGAGTTGACAAAGCTTCATAAAAACCTCTATGAACTGTAATTTGTTCATCTCTAATATTAATATCTTTTGTTAATATATTAAAATTACTACTCCAATTCCAATTATGATAAGTTCCTCTAAAAGCAACAATCAAATTCTCATCATCATGCATTACTACAGACTTGAACAAATCTGATTGCCTAAAATTTGCTATATTAAAACCCCATTTTTTAGCAATATTTGTAAACTGTAATTTGCTTTTATAGCTCAGTTCAGCGATTTGCGCTAAATTGCGAGCTATATCTATTTGAAACATTTCCCCTTTAGGAGGAAATATCATTTTTTCTTTATGCCATTGCGGTAAAAAGTTTTCTGCAATTTTAATTCCTAATTCTTCTTGGAAATTAGCACGATGTGTAGATAAATATTTTAAAAATTTAGCAATAGATCCTTTAACTAACTCATCCCAATGTGGTAAGATAAAATCTTCACCTTGCTTTTGGTAGTAAGATGCAATTTCTGACCTAGGGACTCCAACAAAGTCTGAAATTAACGAAGGTTTTATATCGGGTTTTTCTTTTTTTCTTTTTAATGAATGCCCCACATCGGCATCAGGCGTAATAATATCTTCTATGTAAAATTCAGTTATTCTTGCAGCATAATCAGAAATTATTTGATCCGTATTTTGATTATTTATTATATGACTTACCTGATCTTTAAACACCTCAACTTGCTGCGGATTTACAAGCACTTTATAAGCCTTAAATAATAAACTAGTTATACTGATAATAGCACTAACTTCCATGGGTAAACTCTTTAATGCAATATCTGTTATTTTATGATTTGCAAACTTTTGCAAATCAACTGTCTGTGTATCTGTAGACTTTATCCTATTAGACATTATGATATTTCCTAGTTTACCTTGCAGGTAGCAGTAAAAGTCATAATATATTTTTTCTAATTGCTCATCTCCATCAGCGCATTCTCTTACTCTGCGCTCATTGTCAGCTTTTTTATTTTGCAATTTACACTTTTTTTCTTGCTGTTTTCTCCATGTATCTTCTTCGGCTCTTTTTTTTGATTTTACCAATGCCTCACCTATTGCAGTACGGTCAGCTCCATAATCGATCAATAATTCTCTAACCTGATTGAATTTATTCTTCCCTGCTATAGTTTCGCATTGTTCAATTTTTTCTAATACTAATGACAAGGGCGTTTTAGCTATAGCCCCAGACTCTCGTGAAGGAGAGGTTTTTTGATTAATAAACCCACCATGATCTAACAATAATTTTAAGACTTCAACATCGCCTGCCGAGGCTGCATGATGAACTAGAGAAAGCCCGATACAAGATCTTTCATTAATCTCATCCATTGTAACCTCTAACTCGCCCTCTTTTACATAAGGCTTGATATAATCCGGAATATTTGATACATCTCGATAAATTTGATGAATTGAAAGTTTAATCGTTGTTGAATCTTCCATATTAACCGCTCCATTAGTTTAATCAGCTGCCAATCAGTCTTTAACACATAAATTTTAATATTATTCAAACTGCCTTAATGTAACTTTAGATTATGTTTTTAATACTGTCAATTACTTTTCTTTAATGATTTTAATCGTTTGTTACCAGAACATTTTAAAATTATGAAGCAAGCATTAGCTTAAATTAAGGCCATTACCTACATTTTTATCTGGGTATAAAAATGTTTACTTAATTAAAGATTCATAGTATCGAAAGCCAAATAATTTTCTTGTAAATGCATTGTGTGCTATGGTTGCTTACACCTTAAACCCCCGTAAACCCAAGATAAATCAAGGCACTCTATACAAAAATCATCACTCCCTTACATCGAGCTGAGGTTTTATAGTGATCAATTAAAAGAATCTAAAAATTATTCAAAATTATCAAAAAATACTAGGGATTCATATACTTAATTTTATCTCTATTTCACAAATAAAAAAATAACCGCCCTCAACATCCACGTCAACTAATCAAAACTCTTCATTATCAAAATTTTTTTATAGTTTATTTTTAAAAAATATAAATTTAAGGTTGTACTAAACGGTAAATAATATTAACATTGTAATATTAAGTTCATTAATCAAAAGGTTTTATAATATGCCAATAGCAATCAGTTATGATGATACGTCAACAGGAATTAGTTTAAAACAAATAAAAAACAATCCAAACATCGAGTGGACAATAATAAATTTGAATAACCAAAATATAGGAGATGAAGAAGGAATAGAATTAGCAGCGTGCCTAAAAATAATCCTCAGTTAAAAAAATTAAATCTGCATAATAACCAAATAGGAGATAGAGGTGTGGTTGCCTTAGCTGAATGCCTCAAGAATCATTCTCAGTTACATACATTATATCTTCATACTAACCAAATAGGAGATAAAGGCGCAATTGCCTTAGCTGAATACCTCAAAAATCATTCTCAGTTACATATATTATATCTACATACTAACCAAATAACT
>JBMGNO010000068.1:0-4005 GCA_049739405.1 Rickettsiaceae bacterium | reverse complement strand
CTGATATTAACAAGCCCGATGCAGATGGCAAAACAGCTATAGAGTATCGAGCTGAAGATGGTGACGCTAAGGGTGTAGCAGCTTTAGCAAAACTTGGCGCTAAGGCTTCAGCAGAAACAGTAAAGGAAGCTTTTAAGAATGGTCATCTAGATGTTGTAGAAACTCTTGTTGTGCCAGAAACAAAATTCTTTGGTATGGTTAATGCATATGATGCAGTTGAAATGGAAGATGAAGTTACAACAGCTGAAATGCAAAAAGCTATCAAAATTAAGAAGAGTGAAAAAGAGAAAGGTCAGCTTCAGTTGGATAATGCGCCAGCTTTAGAAAAAGAAGGTGAAAACGAAACGTCTCAATCTGATCAAGAATTCGTAAGTGAGATTAAGGGTCTTGTGGCTTTACATGACCTACAGACTACTGTTCAAAATGCAGAAGCTCAAAGATTGGGTAATGAATTATCAGCAAAAATAAATAATAAGATAGAAGAAAATAATATGAAAGATTGGGGTTTTGTAAACGAATTTGATGATTACTCTCTTGAGGATCAACAAGGTCCTGTTGCTGAAGATAATTCGATAACATCTTGGTTTGCGCCAAATACTATGCCAACGGGTGTTAATAATTTTGGTGCAACTGATACTACTTTAGGGCAGGTGAAGCCAACAGGATTGAGTATTTTCGGTGGTAAAGGTGTGTTAGCAGGTTTTGGAGCAGGTACGAATTTTAACACTCCATTGAGTGCACCGACACAAACTACACCAATGATTGAAATGACAGGTGATAACTACGCTTTAGCACTGACGTTTGGTGATGACTTTTCAACGGGGAAAGAGTAGTGTTAGATAATCTTTAAAAATAAAAAGTGGGGGCTTGTTCTCCACTTTTTTTATGTGTAGCACATCAAAATCCTTAAGGTTTTTCGTAAAAATTTTTCTAATTGGCGGGTAAAACGCTTGCTATAACTGCTTTTTAGCATAAGACATACTCTTTAGGCGGTAACATATTTTATCAAAAATAGGCCGTGGTAAAATACCTTCATAAACAATTTCATAATAATCATTTTTAACCTTAATATCAAACGAAGGAGTGCTGAACTGTGGCCCGTCAGCCAATTCAGCAATAGCAATTAAATGCCCAATAATCTGACAAATAGTATATTCTTCTTTAGAAATTAGTTGCTTTGATATCTTGATTATTTCTGGGTTAATCCGAAAATCTGAGCTGATATTAGCAATTAAAGTCAGCATAATACGCATTTGAGGTTTTAATGGTATTTCAGCTGTTAAGATGTACTCAGTCAGTGCGCTTGGCGGTAATGTTTTATCGAAATTTTTTTTCAGTGAGGTTAATATTATTGATAATTTGAGCAAGGTTGAAATTTTTTTATCCCATGGAATAATCTTTTCTAGTATTGAAAGATAAGATTGAATGTTTAGTTTTTCTAAATTAAAATTGCAAGCATAAGCAATTTTGGCATCAATAATATTATGATCAGGTAAATTAAGTAGTTGAAAGCGAACCCCTTCTTTTAAGCCATATGTAGAAATAATAATCTTTTTGGGCTTAAACACTTCGATCATAGATTTAGCAACTAAAATAGCGTTACTATTTATTCGCCGCTTGCCAATCTTATTACCATGTTGCGATTGTGATTCGAGTATATCATCCAGATAATTGAGAAAATCATTAGTATCAATTTCAAGGTGATGTAGGTTTTTCATAGGATGACGAATAAAATCTAAATATAAGCGGCCAATAAACCTAAGCGCACCGCCAATTAAATATAAATTTTCATACTCATGCTGACCATATTCGGCAATAATCAAATCAATAATTTCTTCGCAGCTAGTGATGTTTCGTGAGGTAATCGCTTTAGTCCCTAACTGTAGGGATGCAAGACTACCAATTGTGGAGTCTTTAACTTCAACTAGCTCTAGGCTTCCCCCGCCAAGATCAGCGGCAATTCCATCGCAATCTTGAATGCCATGAACTAGGCCAAGAGCAGTTAACTGAGCTTCTTCTTGACCGCTGATAATTTTAATATTTAAGCCATATTTGTCTTTAATATATTCAATGAATTCTTGAGCCCTTGAGTGATTGCGTAATACTTCAGTGGCAACGCAATGAATTTTCGTCACTTCCAGCTTTTTAAATATATTAATTAAATATTGGATAGATAAATAGCTGGGATGCTTAATATTGAAATCATCTGAAAGTAAGCTGGCAATATCGCTTTTGAATTTGTTGCTGAATATTTCAGGAGCACCAGCTTGTTCACTTTCATAAACAACAGCTCTAATTGCATTATAGCCAATATCAATTATTGCATTACGGTTGCGCATCACATTTATCTCTTTTAATTAGGCCAAATTTATTCTTCTTCGGCTTGGTCGTCTGCCTGTTTTTTAGGGTTATAAGGCTTTTGTGTTGGTATAAATGTAGGCGGTAAAAGTCTTTTTGTAAAGAACTTATCGTCGTAATACTTGATTTTCTTAGATTTATTAGGTGGAAATGACTCAATTAGTACAATCTGATCATCTTTTGGAAGCTGAATTACTTCTTGCGGTAATAGTAGGGCCCTTTGCACATTAGAGACGTTTTGTGTTCTTGTAGAAACATTTAGATCAAAGAAGAGAGGTTTGTTATAAGATGTTTGTGTAACAGTTTTATTACCACATAACTGCGAAATAAGATTAGCAGTTTCGTAGTTATTAGCTGCAAAAGTAATACGGAAAGTGGAGTTAGACAAGAATGAATTCATACCGGCATCTTCATAGATACCTTTTAGCTGCTGAGTATCCTGAATAATTAAAAATAAGCGCACTCTATAGCCACGAAAGAAGGCAATACCAGCCTTAAACTGTTCCATTTTACCTAATGTTGGGAACTCATCCATTAAAAACATAACACCGTAAGGCTCTGTCTTAGTATCAGGAATTTTACGACTTAAAAATTCAGTCGCTTGCTGATAAAATACTTGCATTAATTTCTGTAGCCTAGTGATATTATCAGGGGTTAAGCCAACATAAACACTGGTTCGTGTTTTTTTAAATTCCATAATATTAAAATCAGACGATGCAGTAGCTGCATCAATTAATGGATTGGCCCATAATTCAAGGGAAGAGTTCATTGTTGAAACCACACCAGAGCGCTCTTTATCTGCTTTTTGTAAGAATGCGGCAATATTCATATATGCTACGGGGTGAATTTCCTCACCTAATGTGTCTAGCACTACGGCCAGATTATATACCACATCATCACTACGCATAGTGCGAACCACTTCACCAAATGACTTAACCTTAGTTTCATCAGCAATTAAATATAATACAACTCCTAGAAATAAGCTTCGAGCCTCATTATTCCAAAAATCTTTTTCTGGCATAATGAGATTAGAGATTTTTTGCACATCATCAACCATCTGACCGGGCTTACTACTAACCCAGTCGATTGGGTTGTAGCAGTGCGTTACACCGTTTGGATTTGACGGTTCCCAAACAAATACTTTCTGCCCCTTTTTGGCGCGCCACCCACTTGTTAGCTCATGGTTTTCTAGTTTGATATCATGCACAACAACTGAGTGATCCCAAAATAATAGGTTCGGTATTACAAAACCCACACCTTTACCAGAACCAGTCGGTGCAAATAATAATGCGTGTTGAAAACCTTCGGCAACAAAATACCCTCCGGCATCTTGGCCGAGCATCATTCCATGGTCAGATCTTAAATTAGCGCGATCTATATCGTCTTGATTTGCCCAAGCAGCTGAACCAAATACAGCTTCTTTTGCTTCAAAGAATTTCAGAGTTTTTATTTTGTGAAAGTTTTTGATGTAATATAAAATTACAATAGATGAAGGAACAATCAGTGCAATCAACAACTTAACCTTTAAATAATCATAAGCATTAAAGCTTAATCTGGTCCAGCTTTGTGCAAGCCAAGAAGCCCATTTATAAACAATGCCTAAGGCGTTTAGGTTTGGGCCAATTAATTTATACTCATTCGTTACCA
>JBMGNO010000067.1:0-5234 GCA_049739405.1 Rickettsiaceae bacterium | reverse complement strand
ATACAAATCAGGCATCTCTACTTTCTCTAAACAGGGTTCAAAAAGTGTATATAATCTTTCTGGGTGAATTACATCTAGATTCTCATATTTAAATGGTAGTTTTATTACATCTGTTTCTACGCCCAGTTCTCTTTTTAGTTGGTCGTTTAAAGATAACAAAGTCGAAACTTGCATTTTTGCAGCAAATTCTGAGCATATCATACTGCTTCCCCTTAATTGTTTAGGGTTTACTACCATTTGATCATAGTATTTGGAGTAATCCTGCTTGGTAAATTTCTTATTGCCAAACGGGGTGATAGCGGCAAGAAGTGTGCGGCGCTGCCTCCATGGATCATTTGCAACTCCTTTTAGCTCATTTTTATTCTGCGACATGTTTGTTACATGAAAGGAGTTTTGTAATATATCTTTCCAACCTTCATCATATATTTCCTGTAACTTATCATGATAAATATTAGGCACTAATTTAACAACATTTACCCTGTATACATCAGAGTTTAAAGCGCTTTTTAAGTCAAAATCCGGATAATAGTGATGATAATTAAAATCAGATAATATTATGCTTTCTCCCTTATTATCACTATAAACTTGTCCTGTATGTCTGTATTTATTAATTTTTTCAGCATAGTTATAGATAGGGCCCTTATCAACTACCGTATTAGATGTTTTAGTAAATATTAGATCTCCAGATTTATATCTACTATTATCTATCAATTCCTTATTAAAGTACTCTTGAATTTCATGCGCCTTGTTTAGGGATTTGTTTTTAAAAGGCGATAGGTATTTTATATAAATTTCGTTTGCTTTCGCAAGGTTTTTAACTATCAATATTTCTTTGTAAGTTAATTTTTCAGATTCAGATATATTACTACCTTTCTTTATAATCTCTTTGTTTCGAGTAAATTTCTGATGAATTTTATCTATTTGATCAAAGCCTTGTGATTTATAAGAAAAACTTTGTAAGTCTTCAATACTTTTTGTGTATATCCAGGCGTTTAGATTATTTTTATCTGCGGCCAAATTAGTTAGTATTTTACAAAATTTAGTATCAGATATAGCGTTGTGGAAACGATCTTTTAAGAACTTCTGTTGTAGATCAGATAATTTAGGTTTTTTTAATAGCTTTAAAAAATATTCATCTTTTTCTGTTAATTCAGGGTGTAGTTTTGATTGTTTATTTTCTGTGTCGTTAAGTAATTTTATATAAAAATCATCGTTATTTTCAAGGTTATCCTTGTTTTTGTCGCATAACTTTCTTATTTTTGAAATATAATTTTTATATTCTTTTATTTTAGGATGATCTTTTTTTTGTAAAACAGCGTATAGCTTTTCATTTAACTCTATATTGCCTACAGAATAATCTATGCAGTTAATTAAAAAATTTTTTTGAGAGACAGATACTTCATAACCTTCATAAGACCTGCTAAATAATTTAATAAAGTACTCGTCTTTTCGTGTAAGGCCAGGAAAATCTTTTGAATCTTCTTGCCCTTTCTCACTTAACAAACTTTTATACAAATCTGCCTGAGCTTTTTTTCTTTCTTGTGGGCCCATAGCCGTTAATCCCTGTGTGTATTATTTCTTTATTAACATTTTAGCAATTAACTCTGCATTGTAGGAGGATTAATTAATTCTCGGGGTGGGTAATGGTAATTAATTATTTTTGAAGGTGATTTATTAATCACATTACTGCAGTAGGGCTTCCCATCACCTTCATCTTTGGTATTTTTATGATAGTACATTAAGATTTTTTGTATCTTGTAGATTATTCTAAACAATAGTTAACATCTATTGACTTTTTCAACTAAATAGTTTATAATTATTAATATAATTAATTAAATGAAAGGGAAGGAAGGTATGATAAATACAAATAATATTAAGTCAGCAATCACAAATACTGCTTCAAATATAAAGGATTCTGCGGTAACAAAAATAACAGATGCTGGTCATGGTGTGGTTGGCTGGGTATCTAGTACATCTTCAAATGTAAAAAATAAATTTATGGATACTATTGATGCTCCAATTAAAATTGAGGCAGATCACCTTGGTTCAAAGTTTGTTTCTTTTGTAGATTCGCCTCTTGGCGTGGCAGCAGTTGCCGTAACAACGGTAGCAGTGATGTCGGCCGCGGTTCCGATAGCGGGATTACTAGCCTCTGCAGCACCTTGGGTTGGCGGCAGTTACGTTGCCTTTAAAGGCATTGGGTGGTATAAGTCAGGTACTTTTAGTGCAGCATCTTTTATCGCGTCAGAAACAAGAGATTATGTTACCGATTTTATCACTGATGAAGTTGACCACAGTCATGATGCTGATGAAATAGATGAAATTCCAGGAGAGTTAGTGGCTAATTTTGATAGCCTTGAAGGGTAATAATTCAATTGATTTAAAAATTTTAAATAACCATCTAGTTAACTAGGTGGTTATTTTCTAACTAAAAGTTCAATAGACTGATATTTTAATTAGGTTTTGATTGACGAAGCAAGTGAATTAGTTTATAGAAATTAAGATAAATAATAAAAACATGATAGATATGGAAAATAAAGTTGTTAATGATGCTGTGAAAACAAGTGGTTGGGGATGGAGTGCGGGTAAAATAGTATTATCCATACCATTAGTACCTATTGCCGTTGCTGGCTTAGTTTTAGTCGGCTTGGGACTTTGTGCTTACGTAGGAATATCTTATTTCGCAGCCCGCTTAAAAGCAGGTGATGATCAGCCCAATGAGGTTATATTGTCTGACTATGAACAGCAACGAATTAAAGAGCAGAAAGACATTAAAGAGTTTGTAAAAGGCTATTTTGCAAAAGGTGGAACGTACGAAAACACCCATCGTGAGGGTAAATATCCAGATGGTTTTTTCGAAAGTTTTGAAACTAAAGGTGATATGGAAATATCGTAATAATTACAAAAAAATAAACATATATAAAAAACTCAGACTTCAACTTAATTTACTATACTAGACCTTGTTCATGAAATGCGGCAAGGCAAACCAGATTCAAGGTGAAAAAAACAGGCGATTTCATTAAATCAGAAAAAATATAACAGACGTTAAACCATTACTGTGGGCAGATATTTTTATGGGGGCAGTGAAATAAATTCGCCAAAAAATACTTATGCGTAGCATTTGTAACTTTTTGGCGGGTGAATTATATATTCAGCTTAGATCAGAGCAAATAGTCGCCAAGTAAAAGATTTTTTTCTGTTAAAAAGTCTTCGGTAGATACAAGGTTTTCATCTTCTTCCGTTGAAGAGTCTTCAAGGAGAAATGCAATATTTTCATCTTCTTCTGTTGAATAATTGCCAATACCAAAACAAGTCTCATTGTCTCTAATAGGTTCATTTGGGTGATCAAAATCCCCAGGCCCTTTTAGTGACATCGTTATATAACCTTTGATTTCCGTAGGTGTGTCTGGACTCTTTAATAGCTCCTCTCTCAGTTGCGATACAGCTATAATCTTAGATTTAGGGTTAACAATAGAAGCTAACTTATTTTGCTTATTTGTTACTGTGTAATCAATATTTTGTGCTAATAACCATTTAATTATAACGGGGTGAAAAGATTTGGCGCACGAATAAATGTGTAGTAAGGTATTGCCACTTATATTAGTGCTATTAATATCAAACTCTCTTTGTTCAATCTTTTCCTCAACCGCAGCGAATTTACCTTCTTCTAGTAATGTTTTTACTTCCAAGAATTTTTGTTTCTCGTCTTGAGCTTTTTGCTTCTGCTCTTCTCGGATTTTTTGCTTCTCCTCTCGAGCTTTCTGTATCTTCTCTTCCCGAGCTTTTTGTTTTTCCTCTCGAGCTTTCTGCATCTTCTCCTCTCGGGCTTTTTGCTTCTCCTCTTGAGCTTTTTGCTTCTCCTCTTGAGCTTTTTGCTTCTCCTCTCGAGCTTTTTGCTTCTTTTCTCGAGCTTTTTGCTTCTCCTCTCGGGCTTTTTGCATCTTCTCTTCCCGAGCTTTTTGCTTTTCTTCTCGGGTTAAGTTTTGAATATATCTTAATTTTTGCTTTAACTCTGGCAATATCTCTGGGTCATTTAATAAATTACCCCGTAATTCTTCCATATAACTATACTTAACATTTTTATTAAACAAAGAAGCTATATTGTCATGCCTATTTATTGCTGTGTAGTCAATACCATGTTTTAATAACCAAACAACTATCTTTGGATTAAAATAGTGTGCATTAGAATAAGTGTGTAGTAAGGTATTGTCACTTACATTAGTGCTATTAATATTAAACTCTCCTTGTTCAATCATTTTTTCAACCTCAGCGAATTTACCTTCATTTAGTAATTTTTGTACTGCCTTAAACTCAGGGTCGATCTCATATTGAGCTTTTTGCTGCTCTTCTCGGGCTTTTTGCTTCTCTTCTCGGATTTTTTGCTGCTCTTCTCGGACTTTTTTCTTCTCTTCTTGAACTAAGTGTTGAACAGGCCTTAATTTTTGCTTTAACTCTGGCAATATTTCTGGGTCATTTAATAAATTACCGCGTAATTCTTCCATATGAGTAGACTTAATATTTTTCTTAAACAAAGAAGCGATATTGTTATGTCTATTTATTGCTGTGTAGTCAATACCATGCTTTAATAACCAAACAACTATCTTTGGATTAAAATAGTGTACATTAGAATAAGTGTGTAGTAAGGTATTGCCACTTATATTGGTGCTATTAATATCAAACTCTCCTTGCTCAATTTTTTTCTCAACCGCAGTAAATTCACTTTTCTTTAGTAATTCTTGCACTGCCTTAAATTGAGCGTCAATCTCTTTTGGAGTCTGATTGTGTAGTTTGTTAGACGCACCTACATTACTTGCTGTGCAAGCCTTTTTTGCAGGAGAAAGGGCGTCAGATTGGTTAATGCCTGCAGGTCCAGTCAGGTCAATAATTCTTCTTTTAGACATAAATATTTAGTTAATTTATATTAATATACGTTAAGTATATATCAAAATTAATTAATTTGATCAAGTATTTTGTTCTCTTTTAGGAGCAGTAATTAGAAATCGGCTGTTTTTTTGATTTACTATAGAAGCCGGTTATTCTTTTAACCCCAAGCACAATTCAAATAATTTATTTTTAAAAGGTGCTTTTAATAATGCTGTTTTTTTCATGTAGATCTTGCTCAGCTCAGCATCGTTTGTTGGTAGTTTTTCACATAAAGTAATTAACTCTTGATCACTGGCGCAATGTGGTCTTGGCAAGTTGAGTTGTTGTGCGCACTCTTCACGAAGCATAGC
>JBMGNO010000066.1:0-5393 GCA_049739405.1 Rickettsiaceae bacterium | reverse complement strand
AAATATTTAATATTATGAAGAAAAGGTAGAGAAAGCTAAAAATATATTAAATAAACTGATCGAAGAAAATAACAAAATTAAATCTGAATTAAAATCAGTCCAAATAGAAAATAAAAGGCTTACAGCTGAAAATATCAAGCTAAAAGAAAAGCTTGGTTTAAACTCAAAAACATCGTCGATTCCGATCTCAAAAGAGTTATATAAAATCAAAAAGAATAATCGACAAAAAAGCAGCAAAAAGCAAGGTGTTCAGCCTGGAGATAAGGGTTGTTTTCGTCAAGCTATGCCAAGCGACGAGGTGATCAAAATAGCGATAGAGAATAATGTATGTGAATGTGGTGGCGAGATTGGTTTATTAAGCCAGCCATCAGTGCATCAAAAGATAGATATCCCTGAAATAAAGGCGTTTGTGCAGGAGTATCATTTACAAAAAGGCCGGTGTAAATCATGCGGCAAGAGAAAGACAGCGACATTACCAACGGGTGTTACATATGCTGGGCGCATCTAGCAAGAGATTTTGAAAGATTATCGAATAGTTCATATGCTAATATAAAAAACTTAGGTCTTGAGTTAGTTCCCAAACGAGAGAATTATTTGCCTTAAAAAAGGCCTTAGATCGAGAAGAAATAGATATTTTAAGGCTTTTACGCAGAGCTAAAATAATACGTCAACGAATGTGCTATTATTTAAAAAAGATGTCTTGCGGATCGAAAGGGCTGCAAGCAACACGTTTGGCTGGTAATATATTAAAAAGCGAGAATATGATGTGGAGATTCCTGGAAGATCCAGTTAATATACCGCTAACCAACAACCATGCCGAGCAGCAAATAAGACACTACGCATGGGCAATTGCATAGGAAAGAAAAATAAAATTATAAGATGAAATAAGTGAGGTATATTCGTATATTAGTAATAGAAACTAATTAAATGGATATATCAAATGAGTTTATCAAAAAATTTTACAAATCATTTTGGATTAATAATTGAATCCGACAACAGAAAAAATAACCATAGTCAATTTCGCCATAATCTATTAGATGTATTGATGATCACAATATTAGGTAGCATATGTGGTGCTGATAACTGGGTTGAAATAAATCAGTTTGCCACCAGTAAAAAAGAATAGCTAAAAAGCTTCTTAGAATTACCAGGAGGCCTACCATCACACGATACATTCGGGCGTATTTTTGCGTCATTAGATGCAACAAAGTTTGAAGAGTGTTTTGTACAATGGGCTCAGAGTATGTTATCAATTATCCCTGAAATAAATTGTAAAGAAATAATCTCAATTGACGGTAAAACATCACGACGCTGTCATAATAAAAAAAGAGGTACAAGCCCCTTGCATATGGTTAGTGCCTGGGCAAGTGAGCAGAATTTATTATTGGGCCAATTAAGCACAGAAGAGAAGTCAAATGAAATAGAAGCCATCCCAAAATGATTAGATATGATAGACGTAAAAGATGCAATCGTAACAATAGATGCAATGGGATGCCAGAGAGAAATTGCATCTCGAATTATAGATAAGAAAGCAGATTATATATTGAGCCTAAAAGACAACCACCCAACATTATCTAATAGCGTTAAATTAATATTTAGACATGGAGAAAAGGATAGATTTAAAGGAATGCATTACTTGCAAAAGCTGGAAAAAGTCAATGATCACGGCAGGCAAAAAAGACGCCGTTATACTCTTATCTCCTGTAAAGATCAATGGTCTTTTGGCGCTATGTGGCCAGGTATGAAAAGCATTGGAATAGTTGAAGTTAAGCGTATTGTTGATGGTAAAACCACCTATTCTATACGCTACTTTTTAACCAGCTTGATGATTTTATGCGCGACGTTCGAAAACATTGGAATATTGAAATTAACCTGCATTGGTCTTTGGATGTTAGCTTTGCTGATGATATAAACCGATCTCAAACTGGTAACTCAGCTGAGAATTTAAGTATTACTAAACGAATAGCTTTGAATTTACTCAAACAAGATAAATCTGTTAAGGCTGGAATATCCGCGAAGCGCAAAAAAGCCGGTTGGGATCATGCTTATTTATTTAAAGTTATTTCTTTGTTATTATTCCTATGCAATTGCTATGATGATGTTATAAGTAAAATAATCATCGAAATGCAAGGTGCTAGAACTAAAGGTTTCAAAAAGTGTGCGTAGTTTGATTCATCACAAGGCATACTCAAATCAGTTAAATAAGGGCAAAAAGAAAATAATTTATTATGTTATTTGTATGTTGTGTTCGTTTCCAGAATTCACCACTTATTTATTTTAATTTACATTTATTGTATCTTGTGCTAATTTCGAAATACGGTGTATATATTTAAAAGGTCTGAGCTAATGTCTAAAAATAAACAGATTGGAAATTTAAAGATGCCAATAATTGGCTTGGGTGCGAATATTGAGCAGTCTGAAAATTCAATTACGCCTCGTACTTTCAAAGGCCAAGACCTATGTACGTTTGATTGTTCTTCAATCCCTAATATAATAAATAAATTTATTATAAGATGCCAAGAACAGCTCGCTGATATTTTGAAAACTTATAATACATGTTTGGAGCAGATAAAGACCCTTAATGAATCTGGTATGGTGTCGAATAGTGACTATTCGCAATTTTTTAATACCAACCAATTACAATCAAATATAGGAACATCTAAAGAAAGATTGAAGCATTTTGAAAAATATCAAAATATTATTAATCGTCTTGAATACCCAAAAAACGCCTCGTTTTTAGTAAAAAAGTATCAGTGCCGAAGTGACCAAACAATATTGGAATACACGTTTAACAGTAATAATTTACACTTTAATATAGAGCAATTTAACAGTTTTTTATTAGATTTTGATGATGGTTTTGAACAAAATTCTAGTATTGGAAGTAGTAAAAAAAGTGGTAGTAAAAAAAGTAATCGTAGTGAGAAAAAGCAACAATTTTTTACTAAAAAACTATTACATCCTCTGGAAATAATGATGCTTAATCAGGCCATTGCAGAGGTAAATAATAATTCTAAACCCGTTGTGACAAATATTTTTGCCAGAAATGATGATGGTCAAATAAAATACAGTGATAACAATGAGCCTGAAGTGCATGCTATTGTATTATATAAATTAGATAATATGAGTGGTGAAATATTAGTTATAGACCCCAATAATTCAACGTTTAGTAATCATTTGGCAACTGGTTTTAGTAATATATTATTATCTAATACTGGCGAAAACTCTAATCAGTTAGTTGCACCAAATCATATAATTAAAATATACTCTCCTTTGGAAGGTAAAAAAACGGGACCAAATAATGACCAATCAAGGGATTGTATTGATATTGCAGTAAAATTAGTTGATGAAATCATTAACATGGAAGAGGGATTGAATGACCCTAGGAAATTGGCGGAGTGGCAGCCAATAATTCATATTAGCAATAACGATGTTATTGATAGTAGTATTATATTGGACTTAGAACAAAATAAATTACCCTTAAGAAATAAACAGAGTTCTGATCAAAATATCAGAAAAAGTTTTTGTAATATACAAAATAATGTCCAAATATTACTAAATATGTTATTGAAAATTAATTTAGAATCATATGATGAATATTTAAACAAATATGCATCAGTTTTATTTAATACAGACGACCATAAAGCAATGAGCCAATTTCTAGATGAATTAAAACACAATATATCAACTAATACAAACTCTATAGTTGATAATATTAAGTTATGTGTACTTGAAGGGCAAAAAAGCTCTGATGAGATTATAGAGATTTCAGGGGAGGTAGAATAATGATTAATGCTTTGTATAGATGTTGTTATTTGAACGATAAAAAACAAGTGAACAAGATATTACAAAAATTTCCTGATATAGACATATTATCACGCGATGCATCATGTTTTAAAATCCTTATAAAACACTCAAATGTATCATTATTAGAGATGTTAGTTGAGCATTATAAGAGTAATATAAAGGGTGAACCTGGTTCAATACCTTACCTAATTGCGATGCATAAATTAAAGAGCTCATTGCGAAAAGCTGAAGCCGAATTTGGTTATAATGTGACTAAAGAGATGGAGCAGTTTCTTGATTCATATACCAATACCATAGACTTTGACGAAAGTGATAAAAATTCTGATATAGATGGTTTTTCAGACGCTTCTTTTGACAGCTTTAGCAGTATTTCTTCAAATGATTTTGTGAGTAATTTGGCCTTTCAAACAAGTCGGCATAATGAAATTCAATTAGAACCTTTAGGGAATGATTATGTTAATTTATCAGATGTTAATAGTTTAGATTTAGCGCCATCTGCTTATGATCTATTAGTTTGAATTTAATTTGTAGAAATAGAGTTAGAGTTTTTGATGAAATGTAATAGTCAAAAAACTCAGTACAATTAAATTTTTTGTTCTAAAATAAGAAATAAAGAGTTTTAATTTACCATTTCTGTCTCCGCAGCCTCCGACTAGAACTAAATAACTTTTTTGTCGACATTTTGACATACGTAAATACATAAAACTAATTAAATTCAAAGCTAGTATACAACTAATACCATAAATAGACATAGTCAATGACTATTTTTACGTACAGAGCACAATTGCTTTCCAACCCAAAACTCAATACTTTCTCTTGCTTTCCTTCATCAACTGTTAAAATCGGGGTAATTTAATACCCCTGATTATTAGGTTTATGATAGGTTGTTATATTTGGATAAAAAATAATTATAGATCATATATAGATAAATTCACTCTGTAACTTACTGATTATCACGGTAATTTATAGTTATCTATCAGTTTAAGTGTTTATATTAAAACAGCATACGTTATGAATAATGCAGATCTCTTTTTAGATTTATATATTTCTATATTTTTGTAAATTTATGTTGTATTATACCTGCAATTAAATTAACCTCAACTCAACGTAAGGATTTAAGGCTTTATAAAATTTATAGTTGAAAAGGAGCGAAAAAAATAGGGTACAAGCTGTATAAAAAACTTTAAAGAGGTCAAAATGCTCGCACCCATAGAAGATATATTCACACCATTTAAGATCGTCTCAAATTCTTTCTCAAAAGCGGAAGAGCTAGGAGTTGGGCTAACTCTGTGTAAAGCCGCAATCAAAGCGCATGGTGCTCGCGCATTGAAGTTAAAGAGTAAAGACGAGATTGGCGCGCAGTTTAGTATTCAGTTGCCTATTGATGCAGGTTGTTAGTTTAATATAAATAATACCATTTCCTCCTCCAACAAAAGACGCCTTTTCGCGTCTTTTGTAAACTTATACATATTGATTAAATATTGCTTTACATTAAATTTTAAGTGGTTTAGTGTATAAAAGTACAGCCTATAATTTAATACGGAGTTGTATTTATGTTCACTATACGTTCATTATTAGGTAGTTCTTCC
>JBMGNO010000065.1:0-5441 GCA_049739405.1 Rickettsiaceae bacterium | reverse complement strand
AAAGTCAGATAAATCATTTCTACGGATATTTCCTTTTGCCGTAGCAAACATAATATGCATATTATCCCACTCTTCCTTATTCTCTGGCATTGGCATAATATTAGTTACTGTCTCACCATTTTCTAAAGGCAAAATATTAACAATAGGTCTTCCCTTGCTTTGAGGGTTTCCTAAAGGCAATTTATATAATTTTAAACTATGAACCTGGCCACGACTTGTAAAGAATAATAGTGGAGTATGGGTATTACCAACAAATAGCTGTGTTGTAATATCTTCATCACGCATTGACAAACCTGACCTGCCTTTTCCGCCTCTCTTTTGCGCTCTATATGTTGCAAGAGGGACTCTTTTTATGTAACCACTCAAAGTGACAGTTACTACCATCTCTTCTTTCTGAATTAAATCTTCAATATCTTGATCAAAATTACCTTCAATAATATCTGTTCTTCTAGGGGTATTAAACTGCTCTTTAACTTCCAGCAACTCAGTTTTTAATATATCTAATAACTGCTGACGATTACTTAATATATTTACGTATTCAGTAATCTCTTCCGTTAAATCTTTTAAATCCTTCTCTAGCTTATCTTTTTCCATTGCTGTCAGGCGTTGCAACCTCATCTCAAGAATAGACTTAGCCTGAACTTCCGTTAATTTAATTGTGCCATTATCAAGGATATTAGCCTTATCATCTACAAGCTTAATTAAATCAATAATCGCCTTGCAATCCCACTCTTTTGCCATTAGGAGCTCTTTTGCTGCCGCGGCATTAGCCGCCCCACGAATAATCTTAATAACTTCATCAATATTGTTCACAGCAATACGCACGCCAAGTAAAATATGGGCTTTATCACGCGCCTTATTTAGCAAGAAAATAGTACGATTAGTAATAACAACTTCTCTAAAGCTAACGAACGCAGAAATAACTTCCTTTAAGTTCATAACTTTTGGCATGTTATTATCAAGAGCAAGCATAATCACGCCAAAGCTAGTTTGTAGCTGCGTATACGAATATAGTTGATTTAAGACCACGTCTGCGACCGTATCCTTTTTAACTTCAATTACAACACGTACACCATCTTTATTCGATTCATCGCGTAAGTCACTGACTCCTTCCACTCTTTTATCGCGAACTAACTCTGCAATTTTCTCGACTAATTTGGACTTATTAACCATGTAAGGCATCTCGGTAATAATAATTGCCTCGCGGTTATTATTATTCGTTTCTATCTCGCATTTTCCACGAAACATTATGCTACCGCGACCAGTCAGATACGCTGATTGAATCCCTGATGTACCAAGTATGATACCACCTGTTGGAAAATCAGGACCTTTAACGTAGGAAATAAGCTCTTGTATCTCAATATCTTTATTATCAACATAAGCACAAGCAGCGTCCACAACTTCTCCTAAATTATGCGGAGGGATGTTTGTTGCCATACCCACTGCAATACCACCAGTGCCATTCACAAGTAAATTTGGAAAACGTGCGGGAATAACTTCTGGCTCCGACTCAGAACCATCATAGTTAGGATTAAAATTAACCGTTTCTTTATCAATATCTTCAACTAATGTGTGTGATATCTTACTCAAACGTGATTCGGTATATCTCATAGCTGCTGCAGAATCACCATCCATTGAGCCAAAGTTACCCTGGCCATCAACAAGCGGCACGCGCAAAGAAAAATCTTGTGCCATACGAACTAAGGAATCATAAACGGCCGTATCACCATGCGGGTGGTACTTACCTATCACATCACCGACAATCCTTGCTGATTTTCTGTGTGGTTTTGAGCTAAAATACCCACCTTCATGCATTGAGTATAATATGCGTCTATGCACAGGCTTCAAGCCGTCGCGAACATCTGGAATTGCTCTGCTCACAATCACGCTCATCGCGTAGTCCATGTAGGAGCTTTTCATCTCGTTTTCAATACTAACAGGCAATAGATTATCTATTTTTTGTTCATTTTCTTCTGCGCTCATGATATTAAAATACCTAATGATTTTTTATAATTGACTAAGAGTAATAGATTTCATAAAATATTGCAAGGACAATACCGCTTATATGCGCAATTATTATGCTAAAATTTGGTTTTTAAACAAGGCTTTATTTAACAACTAATTATCGTAGAATACATGTCTACACTTTCATCTTAAGATTAACACTTGACCTTTTGTTAATATATGTTTACAATGTATGTTGATTATTTAATGAATTAGGTTTTAAACAAATGCCGGGCCAAAAAAACCCTATATCACCAGCTGCTCTAGCTTTAACAAATGTTGTATTGCAGTCGCCTTCTGAGAATGATTTAACTCACCCTCAACGACTAGCAGCCGAAGCGCCTTTCTTGCTAGAGCAAGAAAGTAATAACTTGAATGAATTAGACAAGCAGAACGCTGTTAATAAAAAGAATGACTCTACTTATAAATTACAATATAACGATATAGCTACTTGTTTGAAACATAATTTCAATGAATCCCCCCTAATATTATCACCAGAATATGGCCCACTTGAACAGAAATTACCCGACCTAATAGAACAAGCTAAAAATCATCAACCCTCTTACGTAGCCTATGTTTCATCAGATCACTGGGTTTCATTTTCAATATTTCAGCATAATGAAAAAATATATATCATATACCTAAATCCCGCAAACGACGAAACAAATAGGATCAGCGAGCCATTAGACAAGATTTATTTCAACAATTCATCAGCTAAACCCACTATCATTTCTTATCAAGGGGAAACAAGGCAAAAAGAAACGCCACTAACTCATTGCGGTATATTTGTTATAAAAGATCTTATTACAATTAAAAGTTTTGTTGAAGACTTAAAAGAAGAAGATAATGCTCAAGAAGAGTTCAATAAAATTACATTATGCTCACAAGAAGAAGCTGAAAAAGCAAGGGACCAAGAAATAGCTCAACTATACATTAAAGGCGCGCTTCAACAAGGCTTGATTGATAAAAATAATTTCTTTGTGATGCCAGGAGAAAACCCAGACGAGCCTATTAAGTATAATATTCAAGAGGTTCTTGATAATGAATCAACAGAAAGTAATATTGCTAATGAATTCTGCCGTAACAATAATATACCCAAGGAACTTGATATTTTTGTTAGCACAACAATAAACAAATATTTCAATTCATTAACTTCAGACGAGTCTTTTTCAACTAGTTATATCGCTGAGCCGGAGCCGGCAATGAAGCCAGAAATAGCTAATAGTATAATCGCTAAGGAAGATGAAGACAATATTAATCAATTCTTACAGTTTCACCATATTCACAACCCAGAAGGCAAAGAACTGGTCAATGATATTATGAATCGGTTAAAAACCGGAGTCAAAATAGATAGCACAAGCAGTGAAGAAAGAGCTGATACAAAAGACATAGGCGGATACTTTTCTATCATAAGCTCTAAAATTAGCGAGTTATTTTGGAATATTTTTGGCGGTACATCAACAACTAAGCAACCAACTCAAAATACATTTAGTACATCAGATGATAAAGACTATATACTTGTAGATTTTAATGAACCACCAATAATTAGCTTGCAAGGTGCTAAGATTTCTGATCACTATTCTTGGGACACACAGGTTTTTGAAAACAATAGCCTACTTACAGACTGATAGCAATTTATAGCAAGCTACTGCCCCAAGAGTGAGCTTGCTAACCTTACAAATATAATGAATTAGCGCCTTTTTTTCATTATCATAAAATCAAAACTCCGCATAATCTTCGAGATCATAATTTTCAGCGCCCAACAAACCTATTTCAGCAACAGGCTTCATCTGTTCTAAAAATGCGTCTGTGACTCTAGAAAAATCATTAAATTCGCCGCTAACACTCATTTCACTGTATTTTTGCATCACTTCTTCATTAGGCGCAGTTCGGGATAACTTACTGGCTAAATTACTTTTAGCCTCGGGGTGCATACTTGAGTTCAATAAAGAAAAGGCTGCCTGATAATGTTTATGCGCACTTCGTGTGTTATGTACCGCAGCAAAGAAATCACCAGCTTTTTCTCTTATTTCTGCAGAATCTGGGGATTTCTTTACTATTTTCTTCCAGCATTGCTCTGCACTAAAAATTGAATTAGTATTTAAATAATATTGCGCTGCTTTTACTAAGTTACCTTGCTCTTTATATAATGCAGCTAATTTGCGATGAGCCCCTTCTAAAAATGGGTTTGCTGTGATAGCCTTAAAGTAAGATATTTCAGCATTCACACTATCCTTTGCATCTTCATAGATTTGCCCAAGATGTAAACTAGCTTTCGCCTTATTTTTTTGACATATATCTTCTTCAGAATACATATCCATAAATTCTGAAGCTTTATGGTAATAAGCTTCGTTCTGCTCCTCTTCTATTTTAGTACTTAATACAGCTTGCTTTAAATTAGCATCAGAAACAGATCGGCACTCAGCAATAAATTTCATTAAAGGGGCGATATCTGTTAACTCCTTACCACATAGCTTGCTAAACAACTCCACATATACAGTGCTTTGCTTTAAAGCAAACATAAAGTTATTTAACCTTAACTGATAACACGCATTATCCACACTGAACTGTTCAATCACTTTGATTACATCGCGCAAATGATTTGCTTTCTCAGTAAAATTAACTTCGTTTTCACCATTATAGTTTTTATTATCAAACACTTGCTTCAATTCGGCTAAAAAATCTAAATCACTAAAATCATTTCCTGGAGTAATGTAATCTAATCCCTTGCCTTCAGCATGTTCAAAATTAACAATCCACGGTTGTATTAGGCGCTCGTAACTATAATTAATCGGATTAAGTTTCTCATTTTTTAGGCACTTAATAGGATTTTGTAATACGTTTTGAATGATTCCTAACATTTGGTTGAAATCATTGCTAACTATATTCAACATCGTTTCTGCATATGGTTTTGCACGCTCAGAAATCGCAACATTGGCTAAATTAGGGCCGCAATAAGGTACTGTCGACTCAACAATATCTTGTAATAAATTTGGATATGTAACCTCTCCTTCTTCGCTTGGAATAGCCACCACATGCACAGACTTCATCACAAACCCTAGTAATTTACACTCACTACTCGTTAAATCATTTCTTGCTTTCAAGAAATTTTCCAGTTGCTGAATCACATCCTCAACACTCTTATGTTGAGGTGTTTTTGTTACTATTAAAGCTATCGAATTTTCAAGTGGGTCAATCTGACTAAAACTATTTGCAGTTTGTCGAATTGAGTCAATTAAACCTCCATTTCTTGCAGATAATTCTGAATTATCAACAACTAAGGCAAAAATTTGTTTTTCACTAGAGTCGCCGCTACGTGCATTAAAAACAGTATTTAACACTTCATCAGCAGGTTTGCTGTCATTATATCCAGCAGTATCAATGACTTTAATCTCATTATTCTCAGTGCCAGGAGTAACTTGCTTACTAATATAAGC
>JBMGNO010000064.1:0-5582 GCA_049739405.1 Rickettsiaceae bacterium | reverse complement strand
CATTAGCCATCATTCCGGGATAATTTTTGCAAGAATGGAATTAATAATAAAGCCGGTAGGGTAGCAATTGTTGTAAATATAAAAAAGCTACTCCATCCATATGATAAGACAATATAGCCCGAGATAGAAGGGAATATTGCGCGTGAAAAACCCATCATGGAAGAGAAAAAAGCATATTGAGTTGCTCTAAATTGACCTTCGCATAATGAAGCAATAAACGCAATATAAGCTGCCATTGTCATCCCTCCACTCATTCCTTCAACTCCAGTTATTAAATATAATATATAAATATCCTTGCCATTAAAATACTGATAGATATATAGTAAGTGAGCTGCAGCATGAATGGAACCAAATAATAACAAGCTACTATATAAAGGTCGGTTTTTCATAATTAGGCTGGCTATTAAGCCACCCATCATTGCACTAAGTGCTCCGAATAATTTTCCAGCAGTTGATATTTCGAAGGCCTCATAGCCAATATTTAGTAAAAATGGGGTGATCATTATGCTAATAAAATTATCAGGCAAGCGATATAATATTAAAAAGATCATGGCCGTAATAAGATAAAGCTTACTGCCCACAGGTGATAATATATCCTTTACAAACAAAGTAATTTTTTGGTAAAAACCTGTTTTTAAAATTGGATCCTTGAGCTTATAATCCCTAGGTTTAGCGCTTAGAAAATAATCTTGCTTGAGTAGTAAAATAAGCAAAAATGGAAATAGCATGACCACACAACTAAATAACCTATAAATATACTGCCAGTCAAAGAATTGAGAAATAAATACGGCCCCTGAGCTGGATAATAACATGCCAATTCGGTAGCCAAAAATATAAATGCCAGAGATTTCGCCTTGCTGTGATTTATCCACTATTTCAGTACGCATTGCACCAAGTATTGAATCTTGTGCAGATGCAAAAAATGCGATAAATGTTGCAAATAGGGCTATAAAAAATATGTTATCAAGTGGGTTATGTAAGCTGGTAGCATAGGTCACAACGCTTAGTAGCAGTTGAACTATTATAAGCCAAGCAATCTTGGGAGTATATTTCTTACTTAAATAAGGTATTTTGATAGTATCAAAAATAGGGGCCCAGATAAAATTCACTGCATAAGGAAGCGATATTAATGAAAATATCCCAATTGTTTTGAGGTTAATACTTTCTTCAGACAGCCAGTAATTTAAAGTGTAGCTGCTGATCATGAGCGTGAAGCCACTCATGAATCCGAAAACCCAAACAGCAAGTAGCTTGTTATTAGAGATATTCATGCGATTATCTTTCTTTATGATTTAGGTAATAATCCTTACCGTAGCAGAAAGTACTATCATTTTTCGCAGAGTTTATCAATACTGATTCTAAAATATTGGTTTTTTATTGACAAAATTTATTAATTACACTAGAACTATCAGGTATTTGTAAGAATGTTTCTTCAATTTTTACAGGTCATTTTGAAATAATTTTTTATATTTATAATTAGCAAATAGTGTCTGATTTAAAAAGCAGTAATCTGTCAAAGAGATTAAAGGATATATTTTGGCCAATCGAAGGCTCAGAGGTGAAGCTATTTTTACCTTTAGGCCTTATGATGCTATGCATGCTATTTAATTTTGCATCGCTTCGTTCAGTTAAGGATAGTCTTGTTGTTCCCAACATTGGCGCAGAGGTAATTAGTTTCTTGAAATTATGGCTAGTTTTACCCTCAACTGTTATTTTCACTATCATTTATGCAAAACTTAGCAATAAATTTGATCATGAAAGAGTTTTTTACATTATAGTATCTTTCTTTTTGTTTTTCTTATTCTTATTTGCTTATGTTATTTTCCCTAATCAATGCCACTATCACCCCGATGAAAGTACTATATCTCAGTTAGTTGAAATTTATCCAAATTTTAAATGGTTCTTAAAAATATTTGGTAAATGGAGCTATGCTTTAATGTATGTGCTATGTGAGTTATGGAGTGTAGTTATTATTAATCTATTGTTTTGGCAATATGTTAATAGTATTTTTGATTCTAAATCAGCTAAGCGTTTCTATCCTTTTTTAGGGGCGGTTGGTAATATTGGCTTGATTCTTGCTGGTAATATTTTAATTAATTCTTCTGATACATCAAATGTTTCAGATAGCGTGACTCTTGGACTATATGCTACTGACCTAACGTTTCAATGTAATAATGTTCTAAAGCCAGTGATTAACTGGGTTATATTAGCGGGTTTAAGTGCAATGGCCCTATATTGCTATATACATCGCTATGTTTTAAGAAAAACTGATCTAAAAGAGGGTTTTTTTCGCCGAGAACAGACTAAGAAAACATCTTTATCTATTAAAGAAAGTATTAAATTACTATCTCGGTCAAAATATTTAGGTCATATTGCATTATTAGTCCTATGCTATGGGTTACTTATTAATATCTTAGAGGGACCTTGGAAATCAAAAGTGAGGGAGTTATATCCTAATACAGTGGACTATATGAACTTTATGGGGCAATTTAATATTTGGATGGGTGTCTCTTGTGTATCATTTATGATTATTGGTAGCAATGTTTTACGCAGAACCTCATGGCTATGTTCTGCACTTATTACACCATATATGATTTTCTTTACTGGAATAATATTCTTTAGCTTTGTTATTATTGCAAATTATTTTGATTTTGGTGTTAATTGGTTTAACCCTATATATTATGCCGTGATAATTGGGGCGTTGCAAAATATCTTGAGTAAATCAACGAAATATTCCTTATTTGATTCGACAAAAGAAATGGCTTATTTACCGTTGTCTTTAGAGCTTAAAACTAAGGGTAAGGCGGCTGTAGAAGTTATTGGTTTAAAGTTTGGTAAGTCTCTTGGGGCATTTACTCAATCATTTATTTTTATATTAATGCCAATGGCAAGTTTTGACTCAATAGCCACATATTTGCTAGTAATTTTTGTTTTAATAATTTCCTTGTGGATTTGGAATGTAAAAAAGCTTAATATCGAGTATCAGAAGTTTAAACAACCAGAATAAGTTACTCATATGGGCAAATTACTAAAATACACCACATTATTTTTACTTTCAATATTCATATTAATGGGTGGGCTTTGGTATTATGTTACCCTAAAGGTAGCAAGCGAAATCAATCAGCAATATGCTGGTAAAAAGATTGCGGTCAAAGACCTTAAGAGTGAAGATTATTTTATTACTTTTAAAAACGCATCTCCTTCGGGGTTTCCTAGCAAAATATCATGGAAAATCAATGGGTTTATAGAAGAGAGTCGGAAATCTTATATTGAATATCTATCTCCAATTAAGTTTGGATATGACTTAATAAAACAACAAGCATTTATTTCTTATAGTGGTGATATTATCGCATCTTATAAGCCAAAAAGGCACGGCTTTGGTTCTAGGTTAAAGCTAAATAACTATAGGCTGCAAGCAGATATACCCTTAACTTATGAAATAATTTCTGCTCTTAAAGAAAATCAAGATCCAGCAGTGCTAATTAATTATTGTAAAAATATCATTCTAAGTAGTGATAAAGTTCAAATGTTTGATCTTGTTGATAAAGAAAAATATTATGATAAAGAATATGAGAAGCTATTCTTTGATTATGTTCCTGCCAAGAAATACTCTACTATAAAGGAACTTCTAAATGACATACCAAAGCAATATAAAATTAATTATCAAGTAAAAACTAATAATAATTCTGCGCCTAAACGTAAGTTACCAGTCAGTCTATTTTACGTGTTTTCTCAATTGCCATCAGGAATGAATCTAAAGCTAACAGCTGATATTAAAACACAAGGCAGTTCTTATAAGGATTATATGCATGGCTTAGATATAAAAAGCAGACTGAGTGGCAAGGTTTCTTATTTGGAGGTGAAAGATCTCAATCTTGATTATAAAACAGGAAATAATATTAATTCCTCGAGTTATGATCTTAAGCATAGTATGAAATTTAAATTACAAGAGGGGTTTTTTGATCACCTAATTTCGGAGTATAAGAATAGTTATAATAATGCCAAGATTACAGGTCAATTTGTTAATAGAGAGATAAACTACATAATTAAACACCGGGATGATTTACGTTTAAATGAGCTTGAAAATAACGATTATGAATTGAATGTTGACATGAGTTCCGAGCAGCGAGGAAAAACAGCTTACTCCTCTTGGCGTGATCTAAGTATTTTTTCTAAAAATTCAGGAATCAGAGTTAAACAAGATATGGAGCAGGCCTTAAAAAGCTCTCGCTATAAAGCAAAAGGAGTTCTTTACCTAGATAATTATTCTGAAATAGTAGATTTTGCTTCGGCTTATATTTACCGTTTTGGCAAGTATCGATCTTTGAATGATCAAGCTAGAAAATTATATGTAGGAGTTAATAAATCATTCTTAAAAGATATTTCAGACCATCCTCGTTCAACTTCAAATGATTTGAGTTTTGAGTATAATTTTGACTCTGCTTTTCCTCAAAAGGCAAAGTTTGGCTCTGCTTACATATTGAAAATTCCACAATTATATACTTTAATGGTGTATCAAAAATTATTCGATACAGTTGGGTTTGAAGGCGATGTACTGCAAAATATGCGTAAAATCTTACCCTCTATTGATGGGAACGAACCAATGCTAAAAAATATACTTCCTAAAGTGATTCCTAGTGATAAATTAGAGAAAGAAATAAAAAAAATAGTACCTACCAAGATATTGGAAGAAGGTTTATTTAAAAAATTGATAAAATAGTAGGTTGTAATTGTCTTTAATAAAAAAAATACACGAATATTTAGCGAATGAGCTCAAGTTAATGAATGAGCTTACAGTCAATAGCTTAGCTGTTGAAGAAGAGTTAATTTCGGTGATTAGTAACCATCTATCTAGTGCTGGTGGAAAGAGAATGAGGCCAATATTGACCTTATTATCATCAAAAATGTTTAACTATTCTGGAGATAATTCAATTCGCCTCGCAACTGCGATTGAGTTTATACATATGGCAACCTTACTACATGATGATGTGGTGGATGGTAGTAAAATGAGGCGCTTTGTTCCTACTGCAAATGTTTTATGGGGCAGTAGAGCTAGCATATTGGTAGGCGACTTTTTATTTAGTCAATCGTTTAAGCTAATTGTTTCAACCAATGCTCCAAGGGCGCTAGAAGTATTATCTTCTGCATCTGCAATTATTGCAGAAGGCGAGGTTTCTCAACTTTCAAAATTACAACAAAAATCGATTATTACAATTGATGAATATAACTCAATCATCAAAGCAAAGACGGCGGAGCTATTCAGCGCCGCATGTGAAGTTGGCGCAATAATAGCTAAAAAAGAACAATACTCAAAAGCTTTAAATGAATTTGGCTTATATTTAGGGATGGCCTTTCAAATTTCTGATGATGCGTTGGATTATTGGAGCACAGCTGAGACAGTTGGGAAAAATATTGGTGACGATTTTGATGAAGGTAAGGTGACCTTGCCCTTAATTTTACTATATGATAGGCTAGAAGATCAAGATAGAAGTCTTTTAGATCAGATGCTCAAGGCAGAGTCTCGAACAAAAGAAGATTTTGCTTGGGTTAAAGGTAAGATGAAAAAGTATAAAATCGCTATT
>JBMGNO010000063.1:0-5696 GCA_049739405.1 Rickettsiaceae bacterium | reverse complement strand
ATTTGCAAAAATAGGAAGAATTTTTCCCTTATCAATGTCCCAGCATAGTGTTCCATAACAATTCTCATTTTCAATAAGAAGGTCAAGGGCAAAGTAGTAATTATAGAATTTAACGCCCAAACTCATTGCTTTTTTATAAAGCTTGTGCATTATATTATAGCCAGTACGATCTTTGGAAAAGCAAGCTCGGTGAGCAAGGTCACCATCCCCAAAGTTAGTACTTTGGCCACCATAAATTTTTTGGTTAATCTTACCGTTTTCTAATTTGTCGAACTCCACGCCTATTTTCTCAAGTTTTTTTATTATATTAGGAGCAGATTGGCACATATAGCGCACAGAGTCCTCATCGGCTATACCACGGCCAGCTTTTATAGTATCATGTGCATGCCACCGCCAATCATCAGATGATATATTACCTAAGCTAGCATTAATACCACCCTGCGCTGCAACTGTATGACTCTTTAAAGGGTGCACTTTGCTAATCACAGCAACACTCATATTATTTTGCGCTGCCGTGATGGCGGATGAAAGGCCAGCGCCACCAGATCCGATAATTAACACATCATATTTCTTTTTTTGCATATAAAAAGCTTTGTAAGGTTCCTTTTTCTTGATTAACTTGCTAATGTATTACAGATAAAAGCTATTATAAATTATTATCTCATACTATGCAAAAATTTCTTACCCTAATATTAAGCGGAATTGTTATTTATATCATTATTAATAATGCGCTGGAGACATTTCGTCCTTTACATAATCAGTCTCAAACAGTAGGGGGCAATAAAGAAGAGAATAAGACGATATCTACTGAAGAGTTTAAAGGAAACTTTATTGAAAAAGGATTTTCTAATGTGCTTCATAATATTTTAAAAACAGAAGAAGGGAGATTTTTTATTGAAAATTTAATTACTCCGATGGACAAACCATTAGCCTCTGGAACCGGTATTTTACAAGTTAACAGTACAGATTTTATTGATTCCTTTTTTAAAATAAATACTTTTGGTGAGGGCGGGAAAGGACCAGCTTCTTGCGGCCATGTTGTGACAATTAGCTATAAAATATTAAGTATAAATAATGCTGTATTAAAGGAAGATAAGGCAACTATTGCACTAGGTTCAGATAAAATAGCCCCCGGAATGGATTCTATTATTGTTGGTATGAGAGAAGGGCAAACAAGGCACGCGACAATTGCTACAAAATATTTTACTACAAACCCAAAATATCAAAAATCTTATTTTAAGCTACAGGTTTCATTACATAAAATAATACCACATAATTTTGCTGAAGGGGTAAAAATCTTTGATGACCAAATTTCTTACAAAGTACCAAAATTATGCGGACAAAAAATTGTTTGTGATGCGAAAATAACTAAGTTATCCAATAATAAAGTTCTCTATAATTCCCAGAATAATAAGCAACGCTTGAGTATTAAAATTGGCGATCAGAATTACCCAATGATCTTTTCCCATGCTTTGCACAATAAAACAATGAATGGAACGAGAACGGTTATATCTAAGGGGAGATTTTTAAAGTCTTATGTTTCTGATTATAGTAAAATCTTTCCCCAAACAACTATCCCAGAGAATGAGCTATATATGATTGAGTTTTCAAATTTTAGCGAATAAGATTTATCTTCCTAAAACATAAACAAAAACAAATAGGAATAGCCATACCACATCAACAAAATGCCAATACCAAGCAGCAAATTCAAAGCCTAAATGGCCATTTCTTTTGTTAAAATGCCCTTTGCGAGCTCTGAAATAGCAAACAGCCAAAAATATAGTTCCAACTATCACATGAACCCCGTGAAAACCCGTAGCCAAATAAAAATTAGCGGCATAAACCCCGTCATTTAGCTTGAATGCTGCATGACTATATTCGTAGGCTTGAAAAGCGCTAAATAACAAACCTAATGCGACACTGATTCCAAGAGCGGTAACGGCATCTTCTTCGTTGTTATTCTCAATTGCATGATGCGCCCATGTGACAGTCGTACCTGATAGGAGCAAGATCAGAGTGTTAATAAGGGGTATGTCCCAAGGGTCAAAGGTCTTGATATCTTTTGGTGGCCATGACCCTTCAGCAGCAACCCATATTCCATCTAATATTCCAGCAGGAAATAGACTCGCTGAAAAATAAGAAAAGAAAAAGGCAAAAAAGAACATTACTTCAGATAGAATAAATAGAGCCATGCCAATTCGCAGACCAGCTTGTACTTCCTTAGTATGAAACTTACCCACTCTTCCTTCATGGATAACATCTCGCCACCATGAATAGGCGCAGAAAATAACCGCTATAGTACCACTCCCCAGAACAAGGTCTCCAAATGCATATTCGTGCATAGACATTATGATACCAATTGCCAGTATAAATAATGAAAAGGAGACAGCTACTGGCCATGGGCTTAGTTCCACTAAATGATATGGATGATCTTGTTTTGCAGACATTTCTATAATTTTATAATTAATTGTATTTATTATACTCAATAATTTCGGTATTTGTCTAGATATTTATAACTAATGATATTAGTTTTCTGCATCCCTTATTTTAAAAAAGCTATATGATAAGGTTATGGTTTTAACGTCATTCATTTCTTCATCATCATCGAAACTTGGATCAATAAAAAATGATACTGGCATTAATGATTTCTGACCAGCTCTAAGAAGCTGCTCTTCAAAACAAAAACAATGCACTTTGACAAAATATTTTCCAGCCTTCATTGGTGTAACATTATATATAGCTGTACCAATTATATTTTTATCGCTTAAATTCTCTGCTTCGTAAAAAATTAATGCATTTTCTCCAGTGGTAACTTCAACATTTCGATGTTTGGTAACAAATCTCCAAGGTAGGTTTGGATCAACGTTAGCATCAAATTCAACTTTAAGTTTCCGCGTTCCTTTGGTGGGCTTGATATAGGCATTAGATCTTTGCGTAGTTCCACCAAAGCCAGTGGCTTTGCAAAATAAATTATAGATAGGTACAGAAGCGAAGCTCAGCAAAAGCATACTAATAAATAAAAGAACGATAGATAATGCAAATTGTGCATTAGAATTTTTATTCATAGTTTTTGCTTAGGAAAGTTTGCCCTAAATATACTTTGCGTACGTCATCGCTTTTTACTATTTCATCCGAGCTACCTTCGCTGAGAATTTTTCCATTATGGATAATGTAAGCACGGTCGACAATATCAAGGGTTTCCCGTACGTTATGATCAGTTATTAAGACTCCGATGTCTCGGTCCTTTAGATGAGAAACTAAATTTTTAATATCTCCTACAACAATTGGGTCAATCCCAGCTAGAGGCTCATCAAGTAAGATAAATTTAGGATTTGAAGCCAAAGCTCGTGCTATTTCGAGCCTTCTTCTTTCTCCTCCAGATAAGGTTGGAGCAAGCTTGCTTCGTAAATGAGTGATAGAAAACTCATCCATCAATTCATCGCATCTTGAGTTTATCTCCTCTTTATTGTTATAGCACGTTTCTAAGATAGCCTTAATGTTGTCTTGTACTGATAATCCACGAAATATAGAAGATTCTTGTGGTAAATATCCAATACCCAAACGAGCTCGCAGATACATAGGAAGGTTTGTTATGTCCTGATCGTTAAGCATTAATTGCCCTAAGTCAGTTTTGATTAAGCCAATTATAATGCTAAATAGAGTAGTTTTACCCGCGCCATTTAGTCCAAATAATCCAACTGCCTCACCCTGCGAGACATGGCAATTAATGTCTTTAAGAACCACCTTTGTGTCATAAGATTTAGAAAGATTTTTTACTGTTAGTTTATTTAGCATCAGTTAGTTTGGTTTTTAATTTAGTATAATATATCACTTTTTGTGTCTTGAGTATATGTTCATCTTTATTCACCAACACATTACCGATTAAACTTAATTCATTTGACGCAGGTTCATAAATCGCTTTGTCGGCTATAACAATTTCAGACCCACATTTTTTGATTAATTTTAAAGGGGTCGGTATTATAATTGATTTAATATTTTGTTGCTTGCTATAATGGACAATTAATTCAGAAGTAGTAAGTTTATATTCATCAAAATAAACAACTACATTTCCTTTAAAAGAACTTCTCATTTGTTCTTTGTCAATGACTAGTTCATCGGAATTAATATCAATTTTGTTACCTCCTAAGATTGCGTAAGATGTAGCTGTCATGCCTATTAATAACACTATAATAAGATGGTGCAGGGCTCGCATTTTACTTATCTTGTATCCATTCATGTTGACTCCCATCTTGTATTTCAACAGAAGACCCAGGGAACTGATTATTATGAGGCTCAATCTTGCCTCCGATCACCGTGCCTAAAAATGATTCGATATAAGCAAACATTGATAGTTTATTTTTGGGCTTAGCTAAGCCGTGGCCTTCATCGGGGTAAAGTAGATAGACATAAGGAATATTAAGAGCTTTCATTCTTTCTGCTATTTGGTCCGACTCAGCCTTTACAACGCGCGGGTCATTGCTGCCTTGCACAATAAACAGAGGTTTTTTAATGTTGCTAACATGAGTGGTGGGTGATTTTTGTTTTAGTAGCTCTACTCCTTCTGGCGTTTCAATATCTGTGCCAAGCATTTTCATCATGTGCGCTTTAGCTGGCTTCCAGTAAGGAGGAATCGATTTTTGGAATGTAATTAAATTAGAGATACCAACTATATCGATACCAGCTGCATATAAATCTGGGGTCATTGTCATGCCTACTAAAGTAGCATATCCACCATAGCTTCCGCCCATAATAACAACTTTATCTCTGGTGGTTATTCCTTGGTCAATACACCATTGCACCCCATCTTCAAGGTCGCGCTGCATTTTCCCTGCCCACTCTCCGTCACCAGCATTGATAAATTTTTTACCAAACCCAGTGGAGCCGCGATAGTTGACTTGTAATACAGCGTAGCCACGATTAGCTAGCCACTGCGCAGTGGCATTAAAACCCCAATGATCCCGAGCATTGGGCCCACCATGAACGTATAGCACTAATGGTACAGGTTCTTTAACCGTTCCATTACCTTGTGTGTCCATCCAAGCCGGTACGGTTAGGTAAGTTGGTAGTTGCAGGCCATCACGAGCCTTAATCATAATTGGATGTGTTTTTGCAAAAGTAAACTGATCTTGTTTTGAGTTTGAGGTGAATAAGAATCTTATTTGGCGATTATCACGCTCGTATAAATAGTAATGATGTGGTGCGTTGCTTTTTATATAAGACACAATCCACTTGCTTTCGTCTTGAGTACGGGAAACTATTGACAAATCACCATCTTCAACAGTTTTTAATACAGCAAAATCCTTTGCTGTACCTGCGTTCAAAGCATGCCATTTTGTGCGCTGATGAGTTGTTGATACCGCTTGTATTTCATAAGTTTGTTGATCAACTAAAAGGCTGCTAATATCTTCTTCGGCATTGTAGTATAGTTCTTCTTTTTTGTCAGTTTTTAAGTCAATTTTTAACAGAGCTGAGTTATCTCTACCTTCACTATCAACCATATAATAATTTTTTCCATCTTTGGAAATATGAGATATATGAGTATTTAGCATATCCTCTGTTTTTATCGTATGTATTAATTTATCATTCTCTTTAGTTAGGTTGTAGATCTCCACTTCGCCAGTTGGTAGCATTTTTTGGCCAATAACTGGCTCAAATGAATCATTAGTAGTTAGTTGCAAATATTGCTTTTTGTTATG
>JBMGNO010000062.1:0-5868 GCA_049739405.1 Rickettsiaceae bacterium | reverse complement strand
TCATTGATTGCTGAAACGGAAGAGGACGATATTGAAGAGTCCGATGGTGATGAATCTATTGCTGAGGAAAATAGTAACTAAATATATTTTATAGTTCTTGTTATTACCTTAAAGTTGACTATATCCACCTCCTATTCTACTATTAATCAGATGTTAATGGAAAAATAGGGGGTTCTATGTTTAGTGGTTTTAAAAGTAATGGTATATTAACAGGTTTCAAAATTCTTAATATGTTTGGCAGGGTCAGTGAAAAGACTGAGTCATTCGTTGATGATGATCAGAATATTGACTTTCAAAGTTTAACTAATAATCAAGATGTATGGAATCTGTTGCAATATCTTTCTTACATGGAACCAGATATTAGCATTCCCTATAATATAGTATGTTCCATTGTAAGAGAGTTAAATTCAAACTCGGATCCAAAATTTGCAATCTTACAATTGAATGGCATATTATCTTGTGAGTTTTCTTTGATGAATTGGGATGTTAATAGTGTTTTGTTATCTCAGAAATTTACTCGCCAAATTCAGGAATATATATCAACGTATCAAAATAATACAGAATCCGATAAAATTATGGATCCTGAATTGGTAGTTGATAATTTAGTGAGAATAATTGGAAGTACTTCAATTGATATGGGTGATGAAGATAAGAATTTGACATATTATTACCATATCAAAAAGATTTTAGAAGAAAATTATATTACTAATGGTAATTGTAATCCTTCCTTAGAAATTAAAAATTTATATCTTTCTCTAGGTGGGTATTACCAACAACTTAATCCGAACTCAGAAGAGGCAAAAAGTTGTTTTACCGAAGCAGATGCTATTGAAAAAATTCTTGCTGGAGAAATTGAATAATTTTTTACTAGACTTATGCAAGGTTTTCTTATATAAAGATATTCAGATCGCTGAGGCTAATTTAACATTAGTTTAAACCTACTTATTAAGGGCCTGTAGCTCAGTTGGTTAGAGCGCTCCGCTCATAACGGAGTGGTCGCAGGTTCAAGTCCTGCCGGGCCTACCATTTCTTCAATAGATTTCACCTCATATAAGAGCGACTTCGAGCATTAAAGCTATAGTAAATTAAAAAATAGTATGTGTTCACATAAGTGGCTTAAAAATAAAAACATAAAAAAATGTGTCAGGCCAAACAATTTCAGGGTGACAAAAGTAACCTGTTTTCAAGCTATTTTGTTAAAATTGAAACCACTCATATAAACGGATACGTTATTTAATGTTGAATAATTTGTAGAAATTATCAGTAGTTATTTGCGCCATTTGCTCTAAGTTAGTATGCTTTAGATCAGCTATGTATTGTAAAACATGCTTTGTATATGCAGGCTCATTTGTTTTTCCTCGATAAGGTACTGGTGCCAAATAAGGTGAATCGGTTTCGACAAGAAGTCGCTCGTTTGGCACATATTTTACAATTTCTTTTAATTCTGCTGCATTTTTGAAAGTAACAATACCAGATATTGAAATATACAAACCAAGATCGAGTACGGATTTTGCAAAATCTTTTGAAGCAGTGAAGCAATGAATTAAAGCTGGAAAAGTTTGTTGCTTCATGTGTTCTGAGACAACTCTTAAAGTATCTTTTTCTGCGTCTCTAGTGTGAATTATCACTGGTAATTTATTCTCTTGAGCAGCTTTTATATGTTCAGTAAATGAAATAATTTGCGCTTGTTGCTGTTTTGGGTCTTTGTTGTAGTGATAGTCAAGGCCAGTTTCGCCTAAGCCAATAATTTTAGGGTTTTCGCTGAGCTTCAGCAATTGCTGGGCGTTAGTTAATTTATCGGTTTCGACTTCGCTAGGGTGAACACCAACTGAGGCGTATACGTTATCGTATTTATTAGCAATTGAGAGAATATTTTCAAAGTTATCGAGTCTTGTGCAAATAGTTTGCAGGTATTGAACCCCATTTTCCTTTGCCCGCTGGATTATATTATCTAGCGAGTCATGTTCTGTGAGCATATCAAGGTGGCAATGCGAATCGATAATCATTTTATTTTTCTATCCTCGGGAAAATTGGTTCTGGGGCGTCAATTGTTGCGCCTGAAGTTAGTGCGTATTCTCGTTTCAAATGCTCAAGTTTACGTTGATTTTGCTTTACCTGCAGCTGGTTTAGTATTTTATTCGCTGCGTCAGGTACAAAAGGTTGTAACATAATGCCAATATAGCGCATCAATTCAAGAAGGGTGTATAATATCTGCTGCATTTTTTTTGGGTTGGTTTTTTTTAAGGACCAAGGTGCCTCCTGATCAATGTAGGCATTAGCATCTTCTGCTAAGGTAATAATATGCTCAAGAACTTGGCTGATATTATACTGATCCATTTCGCTAATACATAATTTAATAGTTTTTTGCGCCTTAGTAATTAGTGAAATATTATATATAGCATCAATATCTGTAGTCGATATATCAGGTAGCGCTTTGTTGCAATGCTTGAAAGCGAATGAGCAGGTTCTTTGCAGTAAATTACCCACCTTATTTGCAAGCTCGCTGTTAACTCTTGATACTAAATTATCATGAGAGAAATTACCATCCTTGCCAAATGTTATTTCTTTCATTAAAAAATAGCGCACAGGATCAAGGCCATATTGGTTAACTAATTCGATCGGGTCAATCGTATTACCTAAGGACTTAGAAATTTTCTCACCATCATTTGTCCACCAACCATGAGACACAATTTTTTGTGGTAATTGAATATTTGCTGCCATTAAAAAAGCTGGCCAGTAAATTGCATGAAAGCGCAGAATATCTTTGCCAATAACATGTGTTGCTGGCCAATAATCGTTTAGTTGCTGAGTCTTTTCTGGATACCCTAAGGCTGATATATAGTTTGTCAAAGCATCAAGCCACACATAAATCACGTGTTCTTCATCGCCTGGAACATTAATTCCCCATTTGAAGCTAGTGCGTGAAATGGATAAATCTGTTAGCCCATTTTTCACAAAATTAATTACTTCTTTGCGGGCCGATTTTGGGTAAATGAAATCTTCGTTTTTTTCATAGTAATCTAATAACTTATCTTGCCATTTGGAGAGTGCAAAAAAGTAGCTACTTTCTTCTATCCATTCCACATCTGCGCCAGTAGGAGCCTTACCATCTTCTGTTAATTCTTTTTCACTATAAAAAGCTTCGTCTCTCATGGAGTACCATCCAGCATATTTGCCTTTATAGATACTGCCATTTTCTTTTAATTTATTCCATAAAGCTTTCACGCTTTCTTTATGACGAGTTTCAGTCGTGCGGATAAAATCATCGTTTGAAATATTTAGTTTATCCATCATCGCTTGAAATGTTTGTGAGTATTGATCAACAAATTCTTGCGGAGTCTTATTATTTTTTATAGCAGAGCTTTCCACTTTTTGACCGTGTTCATCGCAGCCAGTTAGAAATCTGGTATTAATATTCTGTAGTTTTTTAAAACGACTAATTACATCACATGTGATACTAGTATAGGCGTGGCCAATATGTGGGGCGTCGTTAACATAAAAAATTGGTGTTGTTATGTAAAAATTATCTTTCATTTATATATTTCTATAGTTCAATATTCATTGCTGTAGATCATAAACGGAAAAGTTTTACTAATCAAGTGGTGATGAATTTGTTTAAGGTTTTATATAGTTAAAATTGATTAATTGCTTCGCGCGTAACCCAAGATTGATTTAAGAGCGCTAATTTAGCAAAAATAGGGATAATTAAGAATAGTTAATTGACTTGTGCTCACAAAAACATATACTAAGAGACTATAATTTTTGTTTAGTTTTGGATGGAAGGTTTGTTAAAAGATATTGATGATAAGGTGAACAAGGTTTCGACTTTGGCAAAATTTAGTCACGAACTGAAAACCCCTTTGCATGGAATTTTGAATATTGCAGATTTGATGAAAGAGAATTGGGATAATATTGATGAGGCCCAAAAGATTAATGCTCTAGAATCAATTATTGACGCTGGTAAAAATATGTCAGTAATTGTAAATTTTATGCTTAATAATTCTCAGAATAAAGAAGATATTAAATTTCATTTTTTAAAGGTGGAAATTATTGACGAGCTGCGTCGTGTTGCTCAGCAGTTTGCACAGCTTTATGCGGGTATTAAAAATGTTGATATTTATTTTACAACTAATCTAGAGTGTTGTTACGTAAAGGGCGATAAATTCTGGCTTGGTCAAGTCATCATTAACTTGCTTTCAAATGCTTATAACTATACGCAAGAGGGTAAAATTGAAATGCTGATTGAGGAGGCTCGGATTCAGGAAAAGCAATATTGCATGATTACAGTTAAAGATCAGGGAGAGGGCATTTCGCCGGATAATTTGAGTAAAATATTTAAGCCGTTTAATAAAGATAAAAACCAAAAAGATAGTAGTACGGGATTAGGTTTGAATATTTGCTATGAAGTAATTGAAGCACATGGTGGCACTATTAAAGCGTATAACAACGAATCAAAAGGCGCAAGCATTGAAATAAAACTGCCAATCTAGGTATATTTATGAACAAGTCAAGAACGATATTATTTATTGATGATGTTAAAGTCTGCCACACAGTGGTGGAGATGATCTTTATGGGATTGGATTCTTATAATTTGATTAATGTTTATAGCGGTAGTGAGGCTTTAAAAATATTGAGTGATAAGCATCAAGATATCGATGTAATAATATCTGATGTAACAATGAATGATTTTTCCGGCTATGAATTATTTGAAAAGCTCCAAAATCATGAGGATTATAGAACAATACCATTTATCTTGCAAAGTGGTTTTGTTGATAAGACTAATACATTATCCCGTCATGACGGGACTCGTGTACCAATAATATATAAGCCTTATCAAAGACAAGAACTCCTTGAGGTTATTGAGTCAGTCTTACCTTAACTGGTTAATTTTTCTAAGATTATATTGTGGATCAAAAGCATTGCCGTGAATTTTGTTAAAATCTTTAACCTGAGTTGCATCTTTAAGGGCTTGTTTTATAGTTTCTAATAATAAATAAATGGCGCTAGAGGGATCCGTGTCTGCGCTTGGCAAGCGATGCTCCAGTCTTTTGGGCAGGGCGTCTGGAATGCGAATCATTGCACTGCGATTATTTCCGCCCCAGCATATATGAGTTGGAGCCATATACTTATGATCAAGGCGTTGGTTGGTTTGTTTGTTTTGTAATAAATATGGTATGTAGCTATGAGCATATTGGCATAATATATTTGCATATTTCTCTATATTACTATCTTCTAAAAAATTCAGATGAATATGCATACTATTGCCAAAATCGTCTTGAAAAGGTTTTGGTGTAAAATTCACCCAGCCATTATTTTTATGAACAAATTCTATGATGTCTTTGCGAGTTTGGGTTATCCCTTTTGAGAGTAAGGGTAGGTTTGTGCTGGGCAGGAAATCAATTTCAAATTGGTTATGGCCTTTCTCAAGTTTTACTGGTATTTGCAAAAAGTTTGATAAATCTGTAATTTGAATATTTTTGCTAAGATAAAATTCGAGCTCCACCCCAACTACGGGCGTTAAGTGTAAATCATTATGAAAAAACTTCGTAATTTCGGTTAATTTATTGTATTTATCTTGCATATCTGTTAATTCTTAAATTATAACTAATATTGAAGCAGTCAGTATGGAACATGAACTGGTATCTGGGCAGGTATATTGCCATATCTTTGATAAGACATTTCAAAATTCAGAAGGTTTATATAATAAGTTAAAAAACCATGATGGCGTAAAAAGTCTTCGGGTACAACAAAATATCAGTAATATTAAGCAAGAGCTAGGAGTTGATGATGTTTTTATGATGCGCCAGGTGCATGGTAGCGATGTGTTCATGCTAAATGAGTCAAATCTTAATGAAGTAGTTAGGGCAG
>JBMGNO010000061.1:0-6118 GCA_049739405.1 Rickettsiaceae bacterium | reverse complement strand
AAGAAGCAATGTATTTAACTAATCATGCTAAGAAAGTTTATTTAGTTCATAGGCGTGATTCTCTAAGGGCTGAAAAAATACTACAGCAACGCATGTTTGAAAATGATAAAATTGAAGTAATATGGAACCACGAGCTTGAAGAAATAGTTGGGACAAAAGACCCTAAATCAGTTACAGGCGTTAGGCTAAAAAGCACCCAGGGTGATAGCTTTAAAGAAATAGAATGCGAAGGAGTATTCATTGCTATCGGTCACAAGCCTAATACTGATTTATTCAAAGGTAAATTGGATATGGATGATGAAGGTTATATAATCACAAAATCAGATTCAACTCAAACTAATATTGATGGAGTATATGCAGCTGGGGATGTTCAAGATAAAATATATCGTCAGGCTGTAACCGCAGCTGGAACTGGGTGCATGGCAGCACTAGAGGCTGACAAATATTTACGCGAAGAAGGCTAAGCAGATCTTATGCATGATACAAAACTAGAGGATAGCTTAATACGCAAGCAACCAGCTAATATCAATGCTGAACAAATGTTATTAGGGGCTGTTTTAATTAACAATAATAGCCTTGAACAAGTAAATGAGTTTTTACGCAGCGAACATTTTTTCGAAGTTTTACATCAGAAAATATTTCATGCTATCACAATTTTAGTAGAAAAAGGTCTTTCAGCAACTCCCATAACTATACGCTCAATGCTTGAAAAAGAACCTTTGTACCAAGAAGCTGGCGGTAATGAATATATTGTAAAGCTTACTACTATCGCAATGGTTATTATTAACGTAAATGATTACGGTAAAATAATCTACGACTTAGCTTTAAAGCGTAATTTAATAACTATTGGCGAGTCAATTGTTAATGATGCGTATAATTCTACTCTAGAACAAGAAGCTCCTTTGCAGCTAGAAAGTGCAGAAAGCAAGCTTTATGCGCTGGCAAGTCAGGGGTTAAACGAAAAAAGCTTTGTGCAAATGCTGCATCCGGTAAACGAATCAATCGACAGCATTAACCGAGCAATGAAGACTACTGGGCACGTTACTGGAATTTCAACTGGGTTGCTTGACCTCGACCATAAGCTATCTGGTTTTCAAAATTCTGATTTAGTCATTATTGCAGGGCGACCTTCGATGGGTAAGACTGCATTTGCTATTAATTTTGCTTTTAATGCTTGCATGGCTTTAAAACGATTAGCCAAAGATGATGAAAAGCCAGGTGCAGTTGGATTTTTCTCTCTTGAAATGTCTTCTGAACAGCTGGCTACCAGGCTTCTGTCGATGATGGCGCGTATAGACAGCACTCAGCTGCGTAGTGGTAAAATTAGCGAAGAGCACTATAACGATTTAAGAAAAAGTGCTTCTGAATTATCTGAAATGCCATTCTTTATTGATGATACTCCGGCTTTATCAATATCTGCAGTGAGAGCTAGAGCTCGTAAGCTCAAAAGAAAGCATAATTTAAGTATCATTTTTATCGATTATCTGCAACTATTAAGAGCCTCAAGTAATCATAATAATAGAGTGCTAGAAGTTTCTGAAATAACTCAGGGACTGAAGGCTTTAGCAAAAGAACTGAACATACCAGTCATTGCTTTATCACAGCTTTCAAGAGCAGTTGAGCAAAGAGAAGATAAAAGACCTATGCTTTCGGACTTACGTGAATCTGGATCTATTGAGCAAGATGCTGATTTGGTTATGTTTTTGTACCGCGAAGAATATTACTTAAAAAGAAAAGAACCTAACCCTAGTGATGCAAAATATTCCGAGTGGCAAGAGCAACTTGACAAAGCTCATAACGTTGCTGAGATATTGGTAGCAAAGCACCGTAATGGCTCTGTTGGAAATGTGCCGTTATTTTACGAAGACCGCTACTCAACGGTTGGTAATCTTGAACGAAATAATAATTATATGGATAGTAATGATTAAAGTAAAACCTTTTATCTTTGGAGTTGCAGGAACTGAATTAACCCCAAAAGAAATCAAGATATTTGAACAACACCCTTGCGAAGGATTCATATTATTTACTCGCAATATCGCATCCAAAAATCAACTTAAAGCCCTAACTAACTCTTTAAAATGGCTATATCCTTACAGAGAAGTGCCAATTTTAATCGACCAAGAAGGCGGGCGCGTAGCCAGATTAAAACCTCCGATAGCGCAAGATAAATACCCAGAAGCAAGCTATTTTAGTGATGTTTACAAACAAGATAAACAAATAGCTCTAACAGCCGTTAAAGCTAACTATGTTAAATTAATGAAGGAGTTAAAAAAATTCCATATAGATTCCCCATGCGCACCAGTTTGCGATTTATCTCATCCAGCAACGCATGAGATTATCGGCACTAGAAGTTTTGGCTCTAGCACTGATCAAGTAATAAGTTTAGCCAAAGCTGCCATTCAAGGAATAACAGAGCAGAAAGGAATACCAATCATAAAACATATTCCTGGTCATGGCAGATCAACACAAGATAGTCATTTAGATTTGCCAGTCATTGACACTAATCTGGGGACATTAGAGCAAACAGATTTTAAAGTGTTTCAAGCTTTAAGTGATGAAGATGATGTCTGGGGCATGAGCGCTCATATCATTTATAAAGCCTTAGACCCCAATAACCCAGCTACTTTATCCTCGAAAGTCATTAAATATATCCGGGATAAAATTGGTTTTAAGGGTAAATTGCTTACTGATGATATCAATATGCTGGCACTACATGGTGAATTAGGGAAAAAACTAAGTACGCTGAAGAAAATAATTAAAGCCATTGAAGATAATCAACAAATAAATCTTTACTGGATGAGGGATTATCAAGATTATTTTAATGAAACTTTAAATGGATTATCATCCCGAGAAATTACTAAAGAATGTTGGAAGCAAGTACGTATTCTGCAACCAGAATATAATACAAGTCTAAAAGAAGCTGCTAAATCTTCTCTTGAAGCTGGTTGCGATATTGTGCTACACTGTAGTGGTAATATCGAAGAAATAAGCGCATTATGCGAATTAGATTTAACTTAAATAAAGGAGAATAAATATGTCTTACTGCGATTACTCAAACCAAGAAAAATATCCTTTTTCTTTGCCAAATTTACCGTTTGATAAAAAAGATTTTGAGCCCCATTTTTCAGTCGAGACTTTTGACTATCATCATGGAAAACACCATAACGCCTATGTTACTAATTTAAATAATTTTTTAAAAGAACATAAGGAAATGGCTAATTTAGATCTTGAAGAAATGATTATCAAATCACATGGTACAAACCAAACTATCTTCAATAATGCAGCGCAAATATGGAATCATAGTTTTTTCTGGCATTCAATCAAGCCAAATGGTGGTGGCAAGCCACAGGGAAATATAGCAAAAGCTATTGATAAGTCCTTTGGCTCTTACGAAAAATTTGCTGAACAATTTAAACAAGCGGCTCTAACACAATTCGGTAGCGGATGGGCATGGCTTGTTTATTGTAATGATGAAATGAAATTAAAGATTGTTAAAACAGCTAATGCTGAAACGCCTTTAACTAGTCAACTGGACCCATTAATTGCATGCGATGTTTGGGAACATGCTTATTACATAGACTATAAAAATAAAAGGTCCGACTATGTCACAACATTTATCGATCATATGATTAATTGGGACTTTGCTGAAATGCACTTTAACAGAGCTTGTCAATAGGTTGTTGTATGTTTCTAATAGTTGGTTTAGGTAACCCTGGGCTTGAATATGAAAACACACGGCATAATATTGGTTTTCGGTGCATTGAGCAGCTTGCTGAAAAGTATGGCGCAGTTTGGCATCATAAATCTAAATACAATGCTTTAATCACTCCAACTACTATTATTGAGGGTGTGAATGTCGTTATGTGTAAACCTCAAACATATATGAATTTATCAGGAAATGCTGTACAATCAGTTGCAGCATTTTACAAAATAAAACCAGAAAATATTATAGTTTTACATGATGAAATTGATTTACCTGTAGCTAAAATCATGTACAAATTTTCTGGTGGTAATGCTGGTCATAACGGTTTGAAATCTATTACACAAAATCTTGGTAATAATTTTCATCGCATTCGAATTGGAGTTGGTCGCCCACAACATCCAGAACATCAAGTATCAGATTATGTATTAGAAAAAATTCCACCAACTGAACTACAATCCTTGCAAACAAAGATCAAATTAATAACTGATAATATTGATTTATTACTACACAATAAAATGGATCAAATAAAAAAAATCTATCAATCATAGGTAAAAACCATAAATTTTATTTATTAAGCTATGCGGTTATAACAAATGAATAAATTTTTGTTACCTATAGTGATAAAATAGCCTTGATAATAAATAAACTTGTGCTAGATTACCACAATGAGTTATGCATTTATTAAAAAAACATAATATTCAATTTACTATCGATAAATTATAGAATATTATATTAATTGAAAGTGCGAGCTATAAAAATAATACTTTTTAGTTAGGTTTAGTATGAAAAAAATGAGCATAATTGCAATTGCAGCAACAGTTCTAAGCGCAAATGCACAAGCTATAACACTGGAAGAAGCTCTAGTAAGCAGTTACAATAACAACGAAGAGTTAAAAATCAACAAGAGTGATTTTTTGTCTGGCGTAGAAAAATTTCCAAGAGCCCTTGCAAACTTTATGCCTCAAATTTTTCTTTCTTCTGATATTGAAAAAATTTAACGTTGATAAAACAAGTAACGTTGGTTTGAGGGATAGTATTACTAGAAATTCTACAAAGCACACTAACTCCATAATAGCAAGCCAGTCCCTATTCAGTGGCTGGTCTTCAGTGTCTGAACTAAAGTCAGCGCAAGCTACTTTCCGCGCCCTAAGGAGTGAATACTACGCCAAAGAGCAACAAGCCTTACTAAAAGATATTGAGAAATACCTTGAGTGTATAGCTACTAAAGAAAAACATAACATAGCTAAATTAAGTGTAAAATCTAATAAGACGCAACTGCGCGCCATGCAAGAAAAATTCAAGCAAGGCGAATCTACTGCAACAGAAGTAGCAAGTGCTAGAGAAGGATTCTCTACATCCGAAGCTCAAGAAGCTATCACTTTAGCTAATTACGAAGCAGCAAAATCTTCTTTCATTGAAACAATTGGCGCACTACCAGAAAATTTAACAATGCCGCAAGTTCCTGATGATTTAATAACTGACCTAGATGAGTTAATTGCAACGGCTAAAAGAAAAAATTTATCTATAGAAACTGTTCAACACCAAATTATATCTGCAAAAGCTGAGTCTTCAGCCGCTAAAGGTCAATTATTACCTACAGTAGATTTTAGAATAAGGGCTGATAAGACTAAATACACACCTCAGTCCGATGCTAATGGTACAGTTAACAATAAAGGCGTAACATCTAGCCTATCAGTGAGGGTCCCTATTTTGTCTAAAGGGGGGGCTGAATATTCTGATATAAGAAGAGCTAATCAGGCGCATAAAAAAAGTATTTTATCCTTTGACTCAGCAATAAAAAGAATTTCTTCTCAATGTACTGCAGCGTTGTCTAATTTTGAGGCCGCAAAAAAAAGACTATTAGCGACAAAACAAGCTGTTAAATCTGCAGAAATAGCATATGATGGAATGACTCAAGAAGAACAGCTAGGTTCTAAAACTATTATTGATGTGTTAAGAGCCGAGGACCGCTTAAACAATGCAAGGGATGGTTTTGTTGACGCGAAAAAAGAATATCCTATTCACTGCATATCAAATTAAAACTCTGACTGGTGATTTAACCGCAAAATCTTTAAAGTTAAATGTAAAGCACTTTGAACCAGAGCAAGAATTTAAAAAATTAAAATTTAAAATTGTAGGTTTTTAAACAGTGCATAACTCAACTGATAACAAAGAAAATAACATAGGCGATATATTAAAATCTGTTCGCAGTATAATTGATAATCATAATCAGCAAAGCGATGTTATCCAAGAAGATGAGGATAGCGTATTAGAGCTAACTACAATAGTAAAGCCACCAGAAAATACTAGTAGTTTAATATCGGACAGGGTAAAACAGAAAGCAGCTGAAGAGATCAGTAAATTTGCTGAAATTGTTAAAGAAAAAAATTTAAAGGAAACGCAAACTTTAGACTT
>JBMGNO010000060.1:0-6210 GCA_049739405.1 Rickettsiaceae bacterium | reverse complement strand
ATGCGGTAACAGTTATAAATTCAGGTGTCTTTCAAGAACAACTGGGTGACATAAGACTATTACAAAGTTATCCTCGCATTATGTACCAAATACATGCAAAATTTTTAGATTACAAAGAAGCCTACAATTTTCTTGAATTAGCCATAGAGAATGAGCTGAGTAAGAAACATCTATTATTATATGAATTACTTAGATTGTCTAAAATTTTAGGATATAAACAAAATTTTGTTGCAATAGCAGAAAAAACATTAGAAATAAGCACTAAAAAACAAAATATAGTAATTATAGCTAAAGTATATAATTTATTAGCAAGGTTTTATCTTTATAATCAAATGTTTATGGAAGCTCAAAATTATTATAAAAAGTATTCAGAATTCGTTTTAAAAAGTATTTTACCAACACAAAATTATAATAATATCATTGAATGTTACTATGATTTAAGTAACTTTCATTATGAAATAAATGAGTATAAAAAATCTTATGAATATCTTCTAAAATCGCATGATATTATATCTCAACATAAAGACCAAATTAGTCATGACAATATTGTTAGTTTTTACTGGAATTTTGCGTTATTTCTTGATAATCAAGATTATCTTGATAAATCAATTGAAAATTTAAAAAAATTAATTAATTTTAATGAAATAAGTCGTCTCCTGTACACAAATCACTCTTATTCAATAGTAACTTATAGTGTTTTAGGGCGAGTATATTTAAAAAAACATTTATATGATAAAGCATTAAAGTATACAAAGCTTAGTATTAAAGCTTTAAAATCTTCGAATGGTGTGACTTTTTCTAAGATTAGATTATGTTCTGCCTATATTGATTTAAGTAAAATCTATACTTGTCAATTCATGTTTAAGGAAGCATTAAAGTACAATCTAATTGTTAAAAACTTTTTTCAAAACGATGTAATAAAAGAAAAATCATGTTTAGCAAATTACTATATTTCAACGTCGGATTTATATAATAATATGGATAATATTAAGCAAGCTGAATATTATTGCAGAAAAGCTTTGACCAAATCAAAAGAGGTATTAAATAAATCAAATATAGCAAAAGGCCATGAATTTTTAGCTTCAATCAGCAAAAAAAAAGGCAAATACACAGAAGCACTAAAAAATTTTAAATTAGCTTTAAATATATATAAAGAGACATATACGTTTAATAAAAAACACCAAAGAATTATCTCATGTGATATAGAAATAGCAGAAATATATATATCATTAAATAATTATCAAGCAGCATCAAAAATTATTTCGGAATCTATTGAATTGTTACAATCAGAAAATAACAGAATCAGCAGATTATTATTAGGCAAATTATATAATTTATTAGGTAATATATTCCGAGAGAATAGCAAATATGAATTGGCATTATATCATTACAAATCAGTTTTTGAAATTTATCAACAACAAAACCTCACTAAAACACTAGATTTGGTTAAGCTATATAATGACATAGGTAGTTTGTATTTTGAACAATCTGAATATCTCAAGGCTACCGATAGTTATGATAAAGCATTTAAAATTCTTAAGGATATTTATCAGGATAATTTGTTAGTACTAAATATCGCAAGATACTACAATAATATTGCAGGTATAAAATCTAAGCAAAAAGATTTTGAAAACGCCTTAGGTCATTACCAAAAAGCATTAAATATTTATCAAAAGATTTATGGTAATGATAATCACCCCAATATTGCTCGATGTTATTATCATTTAGGCAATATTTATGCTGAACAAAATAATAATGATTTATCTTTAGCAAATTATCAAATATATTTTAAGATTTCTAAAAACCTTGGTTTAAGTGATGAACATGAAAATTTTGCTTTATATCGTAATTCTGTAGGTAATGTTCTTAAAAATAAAGGAAAATATCAAGAGTCAGAACAAAATTATCTTGAGGCAATAGAATTGTATAAAAAAATATTCTTAGATAATCGTCTAAATAAAAGTTTATTTTCCGTGTATAATAATCTTGGAAATTTATATATTAAAATGGGATTATTTAAAAAATCGTTAGACTGTTTAGAAAAATCTCTTTGTATCAAAAAACAAATATATAAAAATAATTTATGTAATGACGAAATAGCAAGTAGCTATAATAACCTTGGTTCTTTATTCGGAACTGCGGGGAATTATACTCAAGCTTTTAGGTTCTACAATTTGGCTTTAAAGATATATAAAGTAGTGTCTAAGAACATATTTCACAAGGAAATTTGCGAAATTTACGGCCGTTTGGGCAGTATCTGTCTATATCAAAAATCATATATGGAGGCGATAAAATATTATCGTTATTCATTAAAAATTCAAGATGTAATTTATGAAGAGAATATATTAACTCAACGCGTAGTAATAAATTATGAATATTTAGCTGGATCTTATACTTCTTTGGGACAAATTTCTCAAGCGCAGAGGTATTTTTTATATTCTTTACTAATCGATCAAAAGCGATTTGGTGATAATTTCTCTCGATCTTGTTTTAAAAGGTATAAAAATTTAGCTATAATTAGCCTAATAGCAGGTAAATTAGATAGCGCCATTAACTATTTTGAAACAGTCTTAAAAATTTATAGAAAAATATATAAAAATAATTTACTTAATCCAGAACTTATACAAATACTAAATAATTTAGATAAAGCTTATAAACAGAAGGGTCTGTATCAAAAATCGATTACCCTTAATGAAGAAAGATTAAATTATGTAATATCTCATACTGAAGAGAACAATCAAATTGAACTATATAATATCTATATGGAGTTAGCTGATGGCTATCGTGATAATAGAAAATATGATGAAGCTTTAAATAATTATCTAACTGTCTTAGATATTTTTCATAACGCTACTATAGCTAATAAAAATATTTATATAAATAAAATATACCAAAGGTTATCTGATATTTATTTATCTTCACAAAATTACGAAGAAGCTATTAAATATTCAAAATTGGCAAAAAATGATTTTGTTATAGAAATGGTTCATATCTCCAAAGGGAATTATGAATTTTTAAAGGGCAATCAAGATAAAACTATTCATTATTACAACTCCTGTAGTTTGCTAAGTGGTAATTTAGAACAAAATAAATTAATAGATACCATACATAAGATTCAGCCTTCTTATATTAAGGACTGTTTGAAAGATAATAGAATTCCAACGGCGATATTATGCAAAAAAGTAATGTTAAGAACAGACCCAGAGCTGGCGCGCGGTAATCATTATTATGATTTAGCTAAATTATTCATTTGTCATGGTCAAATAAAAGAAGCGCATGAAACCTTTGTCGAATATATGAATGTAAAAAACTACGCTCCTAAAGCAAATTTCCTTGCTGAATATGCACAATTTATAATATTAAATCAAGAAAATCTAGCAAATATTAATATAGAAATCTCAGGAGAAAAAATAGTAGAGGTTTTATATCAAGTTATGATAATAAAAGATCAAAGCCTATTAACTTATAGCGCTTTAGAAAAAAATTTTATTGCCCCCAAATTACAATCAATTATTGAAGAAAAAATCGCAGCTAAAATCTTTGAAGTTAATGTGCAACCTAATGTGTTAGCCTATTATTTAGTAGTTAAGAATATCGATACGATTAATCCTAAATTATCATCGAACAAGCCTTTATTTATGAAGCGTTTAGAAAAAATATGTGAGAATAACAAAGATAAAATATCTCTAGCTTTACTGGATGATTTAAAACAACAGGGTAAACCAATTAATGATGATTTCGACTCAATAAAACAAGATATAATCGATGACATTAACTCTATTACCGCCGAAGAAGAGTTAATAGACTTAGCTGCATTAAAACAAGAAATATTAAATTGCGATGATTTTTCTCTCACTATGTAATATATACTATAACCATCTAAGTAAAACTACTTAATTGATAACTTAAGCGTTATTACTTATAGCAACCTTAGGCTAAATTGTAGTAAAAACATAATTACAAACACTTAATTTTTAAATCGTGAGGTTAATTATGAATACAAATAAATCATTCAATATATCAAATAAACAAGCAACCGAGCAAGCGCATCAGTTTGATCAGCAAGTTGGCAGAAATATACAATACTTACGTCATATATTAAAAATCAGCCGCCAAGAACTGGCTGACCATATTGGCGTAACACAACAACAATTAGCTAAATATGAAAGCGCAAAAAATAGAATTTCAGCTGGTAGATTAGCTCTCGTTGCTCATAAATTATACCGTAACATAAATTTTTTCTTTGAAGAAAATAAAATGTAACGTCATATTTCATTTGCATCTAGGGTAGATTTTGTTACCCTAGAGTCAAGATGAACTAAGAGTTATAAAAAATGAGTTTACATACTCCAGCAATAAAAAGAAAAAAGCTATATGAAAACGAATTATATGAAATATCTGGAATTAAATTTACCGTTCGTGAAATAGATATATTATCTTGTTTATTTAATAAACGTAGTGAAAAGAAAATTGGTGAATTACTAGAAATATCTCACCGCACCGTTGGTGTGCATACTCGCAATATAATGATCAAAATTAATGCAAATTCGCGCGATGATTTAATTGATTATCTTGAGCGATGTCGCAAAATCGATGCTCTTAAAGAGTATTATTTTTTATTAGTGATGAATGCAATCTTTGACAAGTTTTTGAAGAAAATAGCTGCAATCATTGGCCATAATCAAATAAATTGCGCAGTATATTGTAATCATTTAACCACCGAAGAAATGGCAGTTTTAACTGAAATAAATGATCACCTCAAATGTGCTAACATCACACTGTCTTATAATCAAAATGTAGATTATAAGTATAGATTACATGTTACTGGCAAGAATTTTACTAAATCTGGTCAAGTTATTGCAGATAAAAATCTGATCATTAACTTTAATAACAGCATAGATCTAAGCCCAAATCGTATAAATTTTACTGACGAACAAGATTATTATCTTAATTTGACTAAAATCATTCAAAAATTAGTTGATAAAGATGCGGCGACTGAAAAAATTAGAGTATTTATTGAGGAATATAAATCATTATCCATTACCCAAAAACATGCTTATCAAACTCGAATGATAAACAATACTAATAACAAAATAATCCTTTTTAAATCGAATTTAAAATATTTACTGTTAATTGCAATTTTTCTAATTGCAGGATTGGTATTGATCGTAAAGTACGATACTTTTTCTTCTGAATCAGAACCTAAAGATTTTAACATTATTGAGTTTAATCAAGCAATGCAGCATCATTTGCAATATTTTTCTGCTGACAACGTACATATTGATCAGTTTGTAAAAAATAATGAATTAATCATAGAATTAGAAAAAATATTAAACCCTAAAAACTTTGCTCAAATTAAGCGATATTTTTCTGATTCCTCGATCTCATCAGCGCATTTATTAAATTATTTATATAACTTACAAAGCTTATCTGCTTATTATTTATTCAATAAGCACGATGGTGAAAAAGCAAATCAAATATTATTTTATGCCAAGAAACTAATGGAAAATTACGCAAATAGTCGCTCAACAATTAATGTTAATTTTGAAGATGAAATGCATCCAAATGAAATATTATCCGAATTAAAAATCATCAAATACTTACCGCAAATATATACCAGAATTGTTTATATGCTAGCACGAACTTATATTTATAAGAAAGATCCAGAAGATGGACGCAAATATTTTATGATCACCAAAGAGCTTGGTCAAAAATTAAATCTATTTGAAGGATATTTGAGCGAAACTAGTGGCTTATTAATTTTGGATAACATCAAAGCAGAAAATTACATTAAAAATAGCGAAAACCAACCAGCTAAAGGATTATTGCTAAATATTATTAGTCGCTACCAAGAAATTGATCAAATTAATAATGATTATATCAAAGATTTTAAACCATACGAATTAACACAAGAAACCATTAACCCCAATAGGTCATTATATAGTAAGTTTGATCGCCAACACCGAATTTTAAACTGCTATAATCAACTGATACAAATTTCTGAGAATAAAGAACAACAAATTCAATATGTTAATTTACTGGCGAAATTATTAGAAAAGTTTTTTATAAATCACCCTCTGGAATCCATAAACACCGAAGTTAACACCCGAAAAATAGCTGGATTTTATAATAGCCTTGGTAATAGTTACCTAATACTCAGAAACTGTAACATTACTAAACTAAATGATATATTAGTACAATATTTAAATA
>JBMGNO010000059.1:0-6441 GCA_049739405.1 Rickettsiaceae bacterium | reverse complement strand
TGAGGGTTAAGTCAAGGCATGAGAATAACCTTAGCCTGTAGCACCTTAATATAAATCATTATACATAATCTATATTTGGGTTAACCAGTTTAACAATTTGTTGAATCACACAAACCTAAAATTTGTTCTATAACCACCTGATTATCACATGAATTTTGTATTACATCGCTCCAATATAATATATTGGTTTTATATGATTGCCAGTGACTATAAGTTTGCTCGAATGTTTTTGCGATACTTAATTCATCGAGTTCTTCCTCTTCTAATAACTGACCAATCTCAAGCTGCTGTATTTTATTAGCATTAAAGTTCTGTTCTGGTGTATGAGGAAGCATTAAGACTGGCACAGCAAAATATAAGCTTTCATATAAGCTGTTAAAACCCGCATGCGTTATGAATAATGCAGATTTACTCAAAACCTCTTTTTGATCTACATATTTATATATTTCTATATTTTTATAAATATTATAATATACAAGTGTATCATATAATGAAGAGTTATTGCCTGTAGACATAATGACTTGATACTCAGTGGTACCAAAAAAATCAATAAACGTTTTGAATAAATTTGGTTTATCATTAAATACAGTGCCAAACGATAAATATATTTGTGCTGCTGCATTTAATTTTGCTTTTGAAGGTATATAGACAGAATCAAAGCGATTACCAAGATATAATATGTTATGATTTTGAAAATCCGGTGGTGTATGATATAATTCTGATGGATAATAGGTGATTATATTTGAAGATTTAAGTGAATTTTGAATATCTAAAATATCGTTGCATGATTTAAAATAGGGATACGCTTGATTTAATTCCTGCAAAATTAATCGATAATCCGAATCATAATTACTATTTATTGCTAATTCAGGAATTTGATTAAATATTTCTTCTCTATCAAATAATAACATAGTATTAGAACACAATACAGGTAATTTATTCTCTTGCGCAAATATGTATCCCCAAATCGCCATTTGATCATGAATGATAATATCATAGTCTGAATTAGATATTTGTGATAGTATTTCTAAAGCACCTTTAAAAAATATTTTTTGCAATTCTATCGTCACCTCATGTGGTTTTAGATTTGATATTGGAATCGAGATATTGACAAGGGAATAGCTATCATAATCAATAAATGTTGCTCCAGATGATTCTATTAAAGCTTGAAAATCTTTAGTATTAAAATAAGATACTTTACAATGATGCATTTGTAATGCCTTGACTAAATTTATCGTTGGCAATGTGTGACCAAATGATGGAATACCAAAAAATGCTATATTAACTATATTACCCCCTATCTTAAGATATTATTTTGTGCCATCCATAACTCTTGATATCTACCATTTTGAGCTATTAATTGACTGTGGCAACCCCGCTCAATAATTTTTCCTTTTTCAAAAACCAGTATTTTATCCATTTGTGTTAATGTAGACAATCGATGAGATATGACTATAGAAGTTTTATTTTGCATTAAATGAATCAAGCTATCTTGTATCATTTGCTCTGTTACTGCATCCAGATGATTTGTTGCTTCGTCTAAAATGAGAATCTTGGAATTTTTAAGAAATGCACGAGCTATATTAATTCTTTGCCGTTCACCACCAGATAATTTAAATCCATTATTTCCAACAATAGTATGATAACCGCTTGGTAAATTATAAACAAATTTATCAACCCCAGCAAATTCAGCTGCTTTTATTACCTCTTTTTTTGTTGCTTCTAACCTCCCATAGTGAATATTATCAAATATACTGCGATGAAATAACATAATCTCTTGAGGAATAACAGCTATTTGTTGATGCAAGGTAGATGAGTTAATTTTTGATAATTTCTTATTATCAATTTTAATAACGCCTGATTGCGGTTCATATAATTTAAGAATTAAATTTACAAAGCTTGATTTCCCTGCCCCTGAATATCCTACTATTCCTATTTTTTCACCATTTTTGATGCTAATAGATAAATTATTAAAAAGATTATCTTGATCATGATATGCAAAACTCACATTACAAAATTCAATGTTAGCAGAATTTATACGCATTGGCCGCACACTCTGTAAATTATCATACTGAAAAATTGTTGCTAAAGAATTGGATAATTTACCATAATATTCAGAAAACTTTGTAAAATCATAAGTTAATTGATTCAAAAAATCTACTATAGCAACATTCAAACCAATGACCAATGCAAAATCACCTAATGTAATATTATTCGATTGAAAACCATATATCAAAAAATATATACTCAGAATTTGTAAAAGATCAAAAGAATATCCATAAATAAACCAGAGCCAAAAATAGGCCTTTTGTAATTTTGTTTCTGATTTAATTTTTTGATTGCATAATTGTATAAATTTAAATTTTTCGTATGACTCATTAGCAAATAATCGTATTGACTTAATATTTAACAAACTATCGGATGTGTTGGCGGTAATTTTTGAACTAGATTGCGCATCATTATTAGATAATTGGACTAATAATGGGAAAAATTTAATTGACGTCAGTACAAATATCGTGATCCAAATAAGAGTGGATATCGCAAAGCTAATATTTATCAAAAAAAGAGTATATAAGGATATAAGAATAATCAAAATACCAGTAAAAAAACGGCTAATGACTATTTTTAATAATTCAATAATAGATTCACTGATATTATTCAATTTATGTACCAAATCACCAATAAAATGGTTATTATAATAACTCTGATCATAAGTTAGTAGTTTTGCATAAGAATTTTCAAAAATTTGTTTTCGGAGGGTTGGATACATTTTAATATCGATTAAATAACCATAAACCCTAAACATAGTTGTAATCAATAATGCCATGAAGATATAGACCCCAAGAGGCTTTAGCAATTCAGATATTAATCCGCTTTGTCCTTGATTAATAGAAGCTGTATCAATAATTGCTTTGATTAAATATTTTCTAAACGAAAAATCTATAGCGAAGATACAAGCCATTAAAATCATAAAGCTAATATTTAATTTAAAATTCCTAAGACAACCTAAACTAAATAAAATAATATTCTTAAAATTATATGTTTTTACTTTAAACATTATAGGGCTCATTGAGATTAATTAATTGGATTTTATCATTCAAATGACTCAATAATGAATACCATAGAGTTTTATAGATTTCTCCAGAAATACTACCGGCATAATGTAAGTCACAAGCTTTATTTAAAATATCTAGCTTTCTTAAAGTGAGCACCGCACTAACATGATTTATTCCCCAAATATAAGGATTTTCTTGTAAAAAATTAATCCATAGATCAATTAATTGACTAGTGTTATAAGACGTATAATCAATATTTTTATCAATAAAAATTATTGATTTTTGTAAAATCTCAATTGATAAAGGGCCGCAATTAAACATGCCAAATAACGAGGGAGAAACATCAGGTATCGCCGGAAAATCTTCATTCTCTATAACCCACCTGGTAACATAGGCAAACCTTTCCTTCCTTTTCGTATTAATATCACTACCATGCCACATTTTAGAATCAAATATTATTGCTGAAGTCTTGGCAACAGGTAAAGATATAATTTTCTGCTCATTAAATTGATGTTTATCAATAAAATACGGAAACCAAAAATCTACTGCTTCCATAACAGAAGAATGATGACTACTTTTAATAACTCGCAGCGGAGAAGAATACTCATCCACATCAGAAAATGGCAACCATAATGAAAAATGATAGGGGGAATTTTTGCTATAAGAAATATCTTGATGAAACGGTATTGCGTCAATTAAAGAAGCTGTTTTACAAATCACATTAGATTTCTGTAATCTGATTTTTTTATTGAAAAGTAATGACAATTTCTTCTGAAGTATGCAATCTAAATAATTTGAAACTGGCTTGACAATAGATGATTGATTTGACCATCTACCAGTACAGTTCACATATTTATCGGACGATACTAACAGCTCATCTGCACAATTCATAATAGACCTTTTTAACATATTTAAACATAAATCAAGTTGACTCTCTTTTACAAAATCATCAAGAATACTAAAACCATTTTGATAAAAATTTTGCATTTTTACACCCTCGTAATATCAATCACAGATAAATAGTTGGTTAATCGAATAATTTTTTGAATGTGTAATTTATTATTCACTTTATTTAATAATTGTTTCCATTCATCAACCGAACGCAATTTTCCTCTTGTTTCAACCATAATATTGATGTCGATAATTCCGCCTAAAGGTGAATTATCTTCTAAAATGGTTTCTAATAATAAAATTCTACTAATTTTATTGCGATCAAGCATTTTCAAATAAGATATTACTTTGTTATCATCTAAATGTTGTAAAAAACGTGCTAATATCGCAATATCATATTGTGGTAATATTTGATTATAATCCACAAAATTGATATCACATTGATCGGTTATTGCTAAAGGTATCGTAAAATCATTATGATAATCAATTTGAATATTATGCTTTTTCAGTTGTTTAATTAAAGCAATTGAATGTACTCCAAATAAAATAGCACTTTTGACTAATTGCAACTCAACTTTTGCATCAAATAATTTAAAATCAAATAAACTATAACCAATTAAAGCCTCATAAAATTCCGATTGTTTAATCTCATCAAGCTCTGTTTCTTTAAATGAAAGTAAAGAACTTTGTTTTGATTGCTTTAATAATTTTGGTAAATTAAGCCAATTCTCTTCAATAATAACTTTACCCCACATTTTAGCCGCTTTAAGGAGAAACGGATTTTTAGTTATAATTTGACTTTTACTAGTTAAATGCCAACTATTATTATCATAACAAATAAAACCAGCCTCCCATAAAGCCCTTAAAAAACGCAACAAATTTGTCTCAGGTATTTGTAATTTTCTTGATAGTTCTGTAGAATGAGCTGGTAATAAATTAAAAATATCCGTTTCAGAGGCTCCATTTAACAAATATGTGTACCAAAAACCTACCATTTCTTTGGAAATAGAATGTACTTGTTCTAATTCAGTTGGGGCACTAATAACATGTTTTGTATTAGTGTCGATACTTATTTGCAATAGCTCTCCCTCAAAGGTTTCTACCTTTGCTAATCCGTTATAAAAAGGTTCCACCATTTTGTAACGTTGGCTGTAAATTTCTTCGCCATGCCTATTAATATGAAACCAGCCTTTATTATCTTCAGCATTGGCATAACCTTTATGAAATATACCAAGTTTTTTATACCATTTATTATGTATTAATCCACCAGTGTTATCTATATGAGAAGCTAAATTATTTTGATAAATAACCGCTACATTATCTTTGAAGTCACCAGCATAATCATATTTATTTCCATACAATAAATCACCATTTATATCAATATGAAAAAATTTATTATCAACGCGTACTACACAATACTCCTCCTGATAATTACCGACCCAATCATATCTAGTGTCATACACTGCTTCTCCTTTAGAGTTAATATGATAATATTTACCTGCTTTTACTACAGCCGCCCTACTACAGTAAAATCCAAATGTTTTATCGAATCTATGATGATATAAAGCCTGGCCGTATATATTTATATGATACCCAGATTCAGAATCTAAAACAGGTGCAAAACCTGGGTTATGAAATTTTTCTACATCACAAAATAATCTAGAATATAATTTTTTACCCTCAAACAAATGATGAGTGCGGCAAGATGAAATTGTTATTTTGTGTAACTTGTCTATTATATTTAAATTCATTGTATCAAAGGTTTCCTCATATTACATGTTTTACATAAATCATATTGTAAATAATTTTTTTGCAAATTTTGATAATCTTTACCTTGCCAAATTTCTCCAATAGAAACATCATTAACATTACCAAAATCACCTAATTTCTTTCTCAACTCGTCCGGTGCACAACAGGGACTAAATACTCCTTGAGGATTCACCCATGCTTCTTTACCTAAAAATGGGCAAGATCCACCTGGTGCAAGGTCTGTTTCACCATTTTTATCTAGAATAGTAAAGTTTTCCAGTTTGATTGGTTTGCCACTGGGCAGCAGCATATCTTTCTGTAGCTGAAAAATTTTAGCAACTTCAACATTCCACCTTTTGATTGAATCTTCATTTCTACGCATAGATAAGTCTTTGATTTCTTCAAAATGTGCCCATAAATGATGTCCTTTTACCCTATCTATACCTAATTCGATGGACATTTTAATTAGATCATATAATTCAGTAAGGTTACTTTCCAGAAATGTTAATTGTAAAGTAACGCTACACGATGCTTTTTTATCGTGATGATACTCATCTCTGATTTTTAAAAAAGTCTTTAGGTTATTAATCATAAGGGACCAATTAGATTTTCTCATGATTTCTTCATTACTTTCTTTAGACGCCCCATTCCATGATATTTTTATATCGGATAATACTGGTATTAAAGCATGTGCCCATTTTTCAACTCCTTTAACGACGAAAGATCCATTCGTGGTTAAGTTTAA
>JBMGNO010000058.1:0-6665 GCA_049739405.1 Rickettsiaceae bacterium | reverse complement strand
AAAAACAGGTTTTTAAAAAGTGTTTTTGCAAAAAATATTACTTTGTTCGGTGAATCTACTTATCTCAGATTAGGTGAAGGAGCATATATTAATGGCAGTATTAACGGTAAAGATGAAAATAAAGGTTACATTGAATTTCAAGGGGGCAACTTTATAAAAGGGGAGATCGGTGAGTCGATGTCAATTCATACGCTTAGTGTTGCTGGTGAAAAAGTAGAAGTATCTGGAGGGGTTAAAGCTAAAGAAATACAGTTTAACTCGCCAAAATCTACACTAACGATTGGCGGTCAAACAAAGGCTAGTATAGTTTTTAATCAAAGCTCAACATTAAATATCAATAATGATCTAGCTGGATCTAGTGACTTCAGAGGAACGGATTCTATAATAATAGTAGGTGATGGTGCAAGCATTAACGCCGATCTAGATAATAGCGAGAAAGAATGTAATGGTAGGGTTGAACTACAAGGTTCTGCCAAATTAACAGGCAAAATTGGGGCAACTAATTCGATTCAAGAACTCAGGGCGTCAGGTGCTGGAGAAATCTACGTGGAGCAACCAATAAATAGCTGCAATATCACAATAGGCAACGAAAAAACCAATATGAATATTGACGGTGAGCTAAAAGCTGAGAAGGTGCTATTCGAGGCTGCTGGTGTGCTGAATATGAACAATAATATGAGTGCTACAACAGATTTCCAAGGTAATGATGGTCGATTAATTCTAGCTGAGGGATATAGCATTAGTGGTAATGTTGATAATAGTGGAAGGGAAGCGGCCGGTACCTTAGAGATGAGAGGTTCTGGTGGTGTTGAGGGTAATATTGGTGAGACCAATGCGCTAAAAGCGGTGATAGGTTCTGGCGCTGGTGATATTAAATTAGCTGGTAAGGTCCTAAGGGCGAATAATGTTATTGTTTCTGATGATAAGGCTAGAATCACAATTGACGGTGAGTTGAGTGCAAAAGAATTAAGGTTTGATGCTAATGGTGAAATTATAGTTAATAATAACGATTTAAAAGGGACTAATATTGTATCAGCTGATGGCGTGGATAAAGGTATATTAACAGTAAATACAGACCAGAATTTAACTGGCACTATCAGTGGTTTTGGAACTATTAATATGAATGGTGATATTCTTGTTGACCTAAATCCTATTAATACGGACTTATCAAATGTAAACATTACCTCAAGTCAGGATTCTCAAGGGTCTGTTAATCTTGCTAAGACTGGTTTAATTATTGGCTCTATTGGCTCAGAGCTTGCAAAATTAAAAGAGGTTAATTTTGTTAAAGGTGGAACAGTTGGGGATATATACGCCGATAGTATTAATATTGCTAATGGTTCTAGAGCGATGTTTGAAGGAGATGTTATTGTTAACAAAGCTATCATTTTTAATGGTTCAGCAGCTCAGGCAGTATTTAATGGTGGTGATATTAAGGCTGAGTTTGTTGCTAATGGAGGTGGGAAGCTTTCATTTAACAAAGCAAACATAACTTCAGATATTGGCTCTTCCGATGCTCCATTTACAGAAATTAATTTTATCGAGACTGGCTCTGCTTCTGATATATCAGGAAATTTATACGCAGATAGAATTAATGTGCGTAATAACAATATGCTAAACTTGAAAAAAGATGTCTTGTTTGAAGGTGTAGTAAATATTTCTGATTCTACATTAAATATTGGTGTGAATGATTTAATATTTGAAAATGGAGTAGCAAATATTTCTTCTTCAACAGTGTGCATTGATGCTAATGCAGGTGATTCCGGGCAATTAATAGCATCTGATGGTTCAGAGCTATCATTGACTGGAAATATCCAATTGGATATTAAGAAGTTTGATACGATGCCAACAGAAGCGACAGAGCTACAGCTAGTATCAAAAAAGGGCACGGGGGTACTTAATTCAGGATCAGCTATTATTGAGGTAACTAATGCTGGGAATAGCTTTGTTAAATGGGATGTTGAACAATCATCTGATGGGATTAAATTAGTTTCTGAAAATATAATGCAAGAAGTGTTAGAAGAAGAAGTTGGCGATAGTGTTTCTCAAGAGGTGATTGACGGATTATTTAATTTTACAGAAGGAACTCAAGGCGAAAGATTTGTCCGTTCTTTGAGTAAAATGTCAACTGAATCAAGGCAAAAAGTAATTAAAAAAGTGGTAAGTAACAATCAGAAAAAAACTGCTCCATTTCGTCAAACAATTATAAAAGACAGGTTCCATGAGAAGCTAGTTGACAGAGTAAGAGTTGTTGATGGTACAGATTCTTATTCCGCACCTGCTGCTGGTGAAATCAATGGTAAGCATGGTGTTTGGGCATCGCCATTTGTTTCGAAAATTAACCAAAGTGCTGAAAAAGGAGTATCTGGGCATACAACAAACTCATATGGTGTGATAGTTGGTGCTGATAGAATGTTTAGTGAAAGTCTAACGGTTGGTTTATCGGCAGCTTATATTGGTTCTAATACAAAATATAAAGATGAAGATTCAAAGGATGATAAAAGCCGCGTGAAGTCCAGCATCTTATCGATGTATAGTAATTTTGAATTCAAAGAAAAATGGTTCTTGCATAATATCTTTAGTCTTGGCTTAAGTAGAGTTAAGGATAGTGAGTTGACAGTTAATGATGATGCCACTCTTGGGACTAAGAAATCAGATTATGATTCAAAGCTATTTGCGATTGAAGCAAGGGTTGGTAAAAACTACAGCCTAGAAAATTATAATTTAATGATTACCCCAGAGCTTGGTCTGGCATATACTAGTACCCATGATGATGCATATACCGAAACAGGAGATGACGTTGATGCTAACCAATTAACCAAGGTAAGTAAGAATACTCATGAAAAACTTGATGTCATAGCTGGAGTAAGGTTTACTTCAAAAGCGATGGAGTATAAAGGTTTTGAGTGGAAGCCAGAACTGATTGCGACTATGCGTTATGACCTGTTAGATAATGAGCATGTGGTTGATCGAACTATTCCTGGTTTGGACCTTCCTGTGGATACGCAGCATCAATCAGAGAGACTTTATGGTACAATTATTCTTGGCATGAGTGCAAGTAAAGATTGTATTGAATATGGCGTTCAGCTGGGTAATTCTTTTGCTAAAAAGTTCTATAACATAACTGGTTCTTTAAATATTCGTGTTAATTTCTAATTATTAGAGTATTTTTTGCCGAACTTATTTTGCCTACCTCCCTAAAAATCGTGGTTTTTAGGGAGGTAAAAATACTATTTTTTTAATTAAAACCCTTAGGTTTTTTTATGCAGATTGTTATTTTATTAAGGGTGCAATTATACAATTTACTATAATAAACTTATATTTATAGACTGAGAAGAGTTTTGTCGCGTCGATTACTTAACCCGGTAAAAAGCCCCGCTTGTCATTAATAAGTGGGGCTTTTTTATCGCAAAACAAATAATATTAAATTAATTGATTTAATATTGAGGGTTTTTCCTTCACTAATCAACTGCATCTTTCTTATAATATAAAATGTATTACTTGAAAATTTTTCAATTTTTAGGCGTAGTATTTTATTTTAATTAAGGAAAGATTTTTTATTATGGCAGACAATAGAAGTAAATTAAAAAAATTGATAGCAGGAGTTTCGGCAGCTGCAATTATTACAGGCGCTGCAGGGAGCGCAAGTGCGGCTGTGATTACAACAGATAGAGACTATGACTTTAATAGTGCAAACCCCCCTAATCCGAAACCAGAAGTTTTTAGTGGTGATGCACTAAGATACATCCCTAGTGGTAATACTATTAGAGGTAGTAACTTTAAAGATGATCATGGCGCAGAAACTTTATATGATATAATATTTTTAGACATAAATGGTAGGCCTGTAGGGGGGCAGGATAGGTTTCTTCTTCTATCATCTTCTCTAGATACAAATTTTGGTTCAGTTGTTGGTGCTTCGAGTGGTTTTTTGCCGTTTGGAATAGGCGGTGGTAAAGATTTGACTCTTACGGGTAAAGGTGATGCAGGTGAAGGAATACCGGAAAATGATTACTCTTCTTTTGGAGTGGTTACTTTTCTAGGAAATAACTCTCAGTTTGTGATTGATGCTAGCGGTCCGATTACCTTAAGCAAAAACATAATTGTTGATTCATTTACTGGGAATAAGATGGAGGTTAAAACTGCAGGCACAATTCTTGAAGGCAATATTGCTAGCGCCGCACTCCCATTAGCAGAGCTGCGTATTAGTTCTGGTACCACTCAGTTTAAAGGTAATTCTATCTCAGCAAAAACTATAGTAATGACAGGGATGGATTTTGAAACTAACGGCACCATCACTGTTAATGGTAATATTGAGCCAACAGCTCCAGGCCTTGGTTTTATTCAATCATCAGAGAATACTACAACCATAATTAATGGTAATATTGGTGCAACAGACGCAATCGATTTAGTTGATATTCGCCTTAACATGACAGTTAATGGTGAAATGAATGCCAATAGAATTGAGCTTAATGGCTTGGCTAATTTAACGATTAATGGTACATCATCGATCAATCAAGTATTTTACGCTCCAGACGGAGCCGCTATGAGAGTGAACGATACATTTACTGGTAATGTTGATTTTAACGGTAAAGCTGGTACGTTTACTATTGGCGATAATGTAACGGCAACAGGGCCTATTGATAGTAAGGCATCAAAGGGTGGTATCTTACGATTTGCTGGTGCTGGTGTTGCTGATGGCGTGATTGGTGGCACTAATGCATTATCAGAAATACAATTTAACGGGGCTGGAATTGCCAATGTTGGTAATGGTAATGCAGTAAAAGCTTGTGTTTTAAATGTTCAGGACTCAGGGGCTGAAGCTGTTATTGATGGCGCTTTAATGTCTGAAGATATCAATTTTAATAAAGGCGGTTCAATCCAAATTAACAACCAGGATTTAGGGACAATTAACGTTACTACTGCAATGGGTATTAATGATGGTACAATCGAAGTTAACGCTGATCAGAATTTGACTGGTAATATTGCTGGCTTTGGTAATTTCCATATGAATGGCGACAAGAATATTAATTTAAGCCCAGCAAACCCAGGTGGTGACTTATCTGGTGTGAGCTTCACAACTGAAAATGATAATGAAGCAACGCTGAATATTAATAAAGCAGGTGTGATTGTTGGTGCAGTGGGCACGGCAACGGAAAAATATAAAGCAGTTAATTTTAATCAGAATGGTACGATTAATGCTATTGAAGCAAATACCACAACAATTGCTGATGGAGTGAATGCTGGTGGTGCTATTGTTAATGGAGCTGCAAAAGGTGGAACCTTAGAATTCGCTGGTAGTGGTCAGTTTGTTGGTGATATCGGAACCGTAAACCCAGTGAATGATATCATCTTTGCTGGTCCAGGTGCTGCTACAGTCGGTGCTATGGGCAAAGTTGTTAATGCTTGTAATATCAATGTTCAGGATGCTGGTTCTAATGCAACTATTAACGGAACATTAGTAGCTGATGATATTAACTTTAATGCTAACGGCACTTTAAATATTAATAATAATGATTTAGATGATACAAATATTAATAGTACGGTAACTGGTGCAACACTAAGCGTTAATACTGGTCAGAATTTGACGGGTAATATCTCTGGTTTTGGTTCTTTTAATATGAATGCTGATAAGACAATTAATCTGGATACGGCTAATACTAATTTATCAGGCGTTGCATTCACGACTACAACGGATAATACAGCAACTCTAAACATTGATGGCGCTGGTATTGTTGTTGGTTCAGTGGGTACGCCAACTGAGAAATATAAAGCAATTAACTTTAATGCTGATTCTAAAGTAAACGCTCCTATTGAATCCTACTATGTCAGTTTAGCAGATGGAGTCACAGCAACTGCAGAGATTGATAATCCAGTTGTAAAAGGTGGAACGGTTGAATTTAAAGGGTCTGGTACGTTTGATGGATCCATTGGTAGTACTAATCCGGTTAATGAAATTATTTTCTCAGGAACTGGTATTGCTAATGTTGGTAATGGTAATGATGTTAATTCATGTGATATTAATGTTGAAAATTCTGGCGTAGAAGCGACAATTACTGGTCCTTTAACAACAGAGAATATTAATTTCAACGCCGATGGTGAGCTGATTATTTCAGGTAGTGATTTAGGCGCAACGAATATTGCTGGTAAGGCAACTGATGGTAAAATAACCGTTGATTCTGATCAAACCTTGACAGGTAATATTACTAGCGGTTTGGGTAATTTCCATGTTAATGGTGATAAGACAATTAATTTGCAACCGGCAAATACTGACTTGTCAAATGTTGCATTCACTACGCAAACAGATAATACAGCGACTTTGAACCTAAACACAGCAGGCCTAGAAGTAGGGCCAATTGGTACGGATACAGAGAAGTTCAAGGCGGTTAATTTCAATCAAGATGCAACAGTTGGTGAGATTAATGCTTATGATGTTGGTGTTGATGATGGCGCAACGGCAACATTTAATGGTGATTTGAATATTGATAATGGAATCTCGCTAAATGGTCCGGATGCTACGGCTAAGTTTGGTGATATTGTTCTTGATACAGCAATTAATCCGAATCCAGGTGGTAAGATATTCTTTAATGATACAGATATTATTGCTGATATTGGAGCGCCAGGTTCAAGCTTCACTGAAATTAACTTTACATCCACTGGAGCGACTT
>JBMGNO010000057.1:0-6997 GCA_049739405.1 Rickettsiaceae bacterium | reverse complement strand
AATAATATTGCCAAAAAGTACTCATGCGTAGCATGTGCAACTTTTTGGCAGGTGAATTGCATATGTTAGTAAGTTACTTCGCTTCTTCTGATTTATTTGAATTATCGGCGTTATCAAACACCTCGTCCCAAGAGCCGGTAGTAGCTGCTTTTGCATATTCCGTTACTCTATTTTCAAAGAAGTTAGTATGCTCCACGCCATTTAACATCTCATCAAGCCATGGTAAAGGGTTGGAGTCTACTAGATATATTTCATTAAGACCAAGTTGCATTAAGCGTCTGTCGGCAATATATCGAATATATTGCTTAACTTCTCTCGCCGTTAATCCTTCGATACCACCCACTTCAAAGGCCAAATCAATAAATGCATCTTCAAAATGTACGATAGTTGCGCAAGCCTCATAAAGCCTGCTGCGTAATTTCTCTGACCAAACCTCAGGGTTTTCTTGAACAAAAGTTTTGAAGAGCTTAATGATAGAGTTAGTATGCAAGGTTTCATCACGCACTGACCACGTAACAATCTGCCCCATGCCCTTCATTTTGTTAAAACGAGGAAAGTTTAATAATATCGCAAATGAAGCGAAAAGCTGCAAGCCTTCAGTAAAAGCTCCAAATACGGCTAATGTCGTTGCTATATCTTCTTTTGTTTCCACACCAAATTTTTGCATATAGTCATACTTATCCTTCATTTCCTTATATTTCATGAAAGCTTGGTATTCACTTTCCTTCATACCAATTGTGTCCAGCAAGTGTGAATAAGCTGCAATATGCACTGTTTCCATATTAGAAAAAGCTGCTAACATCATTTGCACTTCAGTAGGTTGAAACACTTGTGAGTAATGCTTCATATAGCAATTATTTACTTCAATATCAGCCTGAGTAAAAAATCTAAAAATTTGTGTTAAAAGGTTTTTCTCCCCTGGGGATAGGTTATATTTCCAGTCTTTTACATCGTCAGCTAAGGGCACTTCTTCTGGTAGCCAGTGAATTTTTTGCTGAGTGTGCCATGCTTCATAAGCCCAAGGGTATGAAAATGGCTTGTAAATTGGTTTCGCATTTAAAAGTGACATATATTTTCTCCGTCTTTATATGTTATTGACAAGATAGGCACTCGTCATATTCATTTCTTGTTCCTGTTGCCATGGAATTATTTTTCTTTTCAAGTTCAAGCATTTCTTTGTCTTGAGTTGCCATGTGCGATACTTTATCAGCCCGTTGGATCGAAGTAGATCTTGCATAATATAAGCTTTTTATATTCTTTTTCCAAGCTTTAAAATGAATATCATGCAATAGCTGCTTACTCACATTACCTGGCATGAAAATATTTAATGATTGCGCTTGTGATATGTGAGGAGTTCTGTCGGAAGCGAGTTCAATAATCCAATTTTGATCTATTTCATAAGCAGTTTTGAATACATCTTTTTCGTGGTCACTTAAGAAACTTAATTGTTGTACTGATCCTTCGTGAGTAGAAATAGAAGACCATACTTGCTCAGTGTTAAAACCTTTAGTTTCTAGTAGTTTAATAAGGTTTTTATTCTTTACAGTAAATGACCCACTTAATGTTTTTTGTGTAAAACTATTTGCAGCGAAAGGTTCGATCCCAGGTGATGAATTTCCACATATAATAGAAATAGAAGCAGTTGGAGCAATAGAGGTTTTATTACTAAATCTTTCTTCCGCCCCTACTTCAGCAGCGTCAGGGCAGGCGCCCCTCTCTTTGGCTAATAGTTGCGAAGCTTTGTCGGTTTCTGTCTTAATATGTTCAAATATTTTTTTGTTCCATACCTTTGCCATTACTGACTCCATTGGCACATTTTGTGATTGTAGGAATGAATGAAAACCCATCACACCTAAGCCAATACTGCGTTCGCGCATTGCAGCATATTTTGCCTTAGACATTGAATCTGGCGCATTATCAATAAAGTCTTGTAAAACATTATCTAAAAAGCGCATGATGTCGGTAATGAACTCTTTATTATCTTTCCACTCATTGTAGTACTCTAGATTCACTGAGGATAAGCAGCATACTGCTGTGCGTTCATTGCCCAGGTGATCTGTTCCTGTGGGTAATGTTATCTCAGAGCATAGATTCGAGGTTTTTACCTTTAAGCCTAATTTTTTATGATGCTCTGGAATATTCTTATTTACTGCGTCAATATACAACATATAAGGTTCACCAGTCTCGATTCTGGTAGTTAGGAGCTTAATCCACAAATCACGAGCATTAACGCTTGTCATTGCCTTCTTTGTAAATGGGCTTATTAAGTCCCACTCTTTGTTGTTTTCTACGGCCTTCATAAAGGCATCGCTGATTACCACTCCGTGGTGAATATTAAGAGCTCTTCTATTAACATCGCCACCTGTAGGTCTTCTTAGATCAATAAATTCTTCAATTTCTGGGTGATCTATTGGTAAATATACAGCAGAACTTCCTCTTCTTAAGGACCCTTGGGATATAGCCAAGGTCATTGAGTCTTGTACTTTTAAAAAGGGCACGATACCAGATGTTTTTCCGTTCCCATGCACTGTTTCATTAATTGAACGCACATTCCCCCAATAGCTACCAATGCCACCTCCACGAGATGCTAGCCAGACATTTTCTGTCCATAAATCAACAATACTTTCAAGGCTGTCATTAGTTTCATTTAGAAAGCAAGAGATGGGCATGCCTCTATTTGTGCCACCATTACTTAAAACAGGAGTGGATGGCATGAACCATAATTTGCTAATATAACCATATATTCTGTTAGCATGTTTTTTGTCATCAGCATAGTAAGATGACACTCTAGCAAACAAATCTTGATAGCCCTCATCGTTAATGAGGTATCTGTCTTCTAATACCGCTTTACCAAACTTTGTTAATAAATCGTCTCTACTCCTATCAATATTAATTTCAAACTTACGTTCTTTTGCCTCTGTCATTGCTACCACCTTTTAATATAACTAATTTATGAAATCTTAAATTTGTTTCCCTATTTATTATGATAGATAATTCCGCAAATGAATACAACATTAATAATACGCATATAGTACATAATAATGCTTGACATACAATATGCGTCATGTTTTGTGTGGATAAAAATAATTCACTTTACCGCTTAAGGGCTTGTAATAAGTATTTATAGTGGTTATGGTTTTTTTATTACTACGCAGATCTTGTATAGCAGGTAAAAATCACTGTTTTTTTTGTTTACTAACAAAATTTTTATGTTAGTGAGGGCTAACCATAAGGCTATTTTTTTTATAAATTATTTGGCAATAATAGTAAAGGAAGAAGAAAGCAAACAATATATAGTCAGAGAGAAAAAAACTATCTCCTTTCCAGTTGTGTTTTAGCAACATACCGCTAAAACAGGCGGTTATATAGAATAATATGGCTATAGGCTTATAAGAGCGTTTAAATTTCGATATCAGCCCAAATAAACTTAATTGATATATATTGAATATAATTACTGTGCAAGTGAAACTAATCAAGCCAATAAGACTATGCGTGATAAATGAAAATTGCAATAAATTGCAAAATATAAAATAACTAAAGAAATAAAGAGTAATAGCTTTTATATTATAGTATGAAGAATGAATGAAAAGCAATATGCTGCAGCAAGCACTAAAAATAAGATAGAGTAAAGAGTTTGATAGGCTTGTATATATATGAGATATTATATAGTGATAATAGTTGTAATCTGGCTTTAGCAAAAATCCAGCAATAAAATGAGATGTTAAAAAAGCTACTATTAACTCATTTTTAGAATTTAATAAAATGAATTTTAAGTTTACAGGGGTGTTATCGATAAAGTATTTTGTGGAGTATAATTGTATGATTTGTTGAGTAGAAAAGACGATTAGTATAACTAACGTTATATTAAATAAATAATAAAACTCTTGCGACAAAGCATTAATGTCATTTTGCTCTAAATATAATAATATGCTGGTAACTAAGAAAGTAATTGATATTGATATTATCCAGATTTTTATACAAAAATCAGGCTGTTTGAAATCTATCATTAACATAGCACAAGATAGAATAGACACACCTATTCCGTACATGATAAAAACATGAAAATAAACTGTAGAAATTGGTAAAATATTAGATATATAGACCACACTAATGCTATATAATATAATACCTAGCTTTAAGATATAAATCTTGTTGAATACATTATTCAATGAAAGTAAACAAATGCACCCTACGAATACTCCACATATTTTATACTCAATGATTTGGTAGTTCTCTGCTCCAGTTAAATCAAAACGAGCAGATGTGTGATTGATAAACCACTCTCCGCATAGTGCTATGAATAATAGTAGGCCGTATTTATAGAAATAAGACCAGGATAATGATATTTGTTTGTTGTAGATCATAAAAATTCATTTGCTTATAAGTAGTATATAGTATATAAAATTAGAGATTGATAGCAATTAAATGCTTAAAAATTTAACGAAATATGCGTGACTTTGTAGTTTTTAAAAAGAAAATTATTGCATAAAAGACATGAAAATATTTATACAACATCAGTTGTAATCTATAAAAAGAATACGTAAGTTGTTATTTTTTTCAAACATTTTTAGATGCTAATACAAGAAATATATGAGATAAAAAATAATAATGAGTAAAAAAATAATAATCGACGCAACCTTCCCCCATGAAACAAGAGTTGCTTTACTAGACAAAAATAATAACATTGAAAATTTAGAGTTAAATTCAAGGCATAAAAAGCAATTAAAAAGTAATATATATTTAGCAAAAATAACAAGGGTAGAGCCATCCTTGCAAGCTGCTTTTATTGATTATGGAAATGAAAAAGCAGGGTTTTTGCCATTTAGTGAAATACACCCTGATTATTACCACACCTTATCTAATGGTGAAAAAAAAGATATTGTGGGTGATAAAATTACTCCTTTAGACATAAAATCCTCAGATTTAAAAGGAGCGAAACCTAACTTAATTGATGTTGATAAAGTTGATGCTGAGAAAATAGAGTCTATTTTAGAAGAGGAAAGAGCCCCGGACGTAGACATTACGGCTGCAGATAATGAATTTGATTTAGATCCTTCAGATGACGTCATCGAAAAAAGCTTTAAAATTCAAGAAGTTATAAAAAAAGGTCAGGTTTTGCTAGTGCAAGTCACTAAAGAAGAAAGAGGGAATAAAGGCGCAGCGATGACGACTTATATATCGTTAGCTGGTAAGTACTGTGTATTAATGCCAAATAAGGCCTCACAAAATGGTATTTCAAGAAAAATTTCAAATGTTGATGAGCGCAAAAGGTTAAGGAAAATTATTAATGATATTTCGGATCATGGTGATAATCCTAGCTTTAGTGTAATAGCTCGTACGGCGGGATTAGGTCATACTACCGTTGAATTAAAGAAAGATTATGATTATTTAGCAAAATTATGGAATAAAATTCGTGAAACAACACTAAAGTGCAAGGCACCTAGCTTTATTCATCAAGAAGACGGTATTTTATTAAAGACTATTCGAGATATGTTTGATAATAATACTAAAGAGTTGCTAGTCCAAGGGGAGGAGTCTTATGCAGAGTGTTTGCGTTTTGCCAAAGAAATGTTGCCAAACGAGGTTCGTCGCGTTAAGGAATATAAAGGCAAGACTCCAATCTTTACTAAATATAACATAGAAGATAAAATAATTAATTTATACCAACCAACGGCACATTTGCCCTCTGGTGGATATATTGTAATTAACCCAACAGAAGCATTAATATCTATTGATGTTAATTCCGGTAAAGCTACGAGCGAAAGAGATATTGAGGAAATGGCCTTAAAAACGAATATTGAGGCGGCAAAAGAAATTTCTAAACAAGCTGTACTAAGAGATTTATCAGGGTTGCTAGTTATCGACTTTATTGATTTAAATGAGTCTAAGAATAAAAAAATTCTTGAAAGAGCCTTATGGGAATTTTTTAGTAAAGATAAAGCAAGGATTCAAACTTCTCCTATTAGTTCATTTGGGTTGCTTGAGATGTCAAGGCAGCGCTTAAAGCCAACATTTTTAGAGATGAATTCTGATATTTGTGATCATTGTAGCGGTAAAGGTATTGTTCGGAATAAAGAGTCTAATGCAATGTTAATTTTGCGTACTATTGAAAATGAAATATTTAATAGTAGTTATAATATTATCAATGTTTATGGAGCATCTTCTTCTATTATAGAGTTGCTAAACGAGCGTAGAGATGAGGTTTCTTTAATTGAAAATAAGCATGACATTAAATTAAACTTTTATATTGATCGTGATGCAACGGCGGATAGTTATTCAATTGAAAAAATTAAGCACTCGAATAAAGAAAATAATAATAAGAAAAAAGAGGCGCTACCCAAATTGCAGTTGGATTCTTCGATGTATGGCTCCGAGGAAAAGGTAGAAGAGGAAGTAAGTCAAGAGGTTAGTCCTCAGGCTAAAAGACGTAAAGTTTCTAGAAACAGAAGAAAGCAAAATGACCGTTCGGCTTCAGAGCAAAATAATCAATTAAATAATTCTGTAGAAACACAGAATTCAGACAGTAAAGCAAAATCAAAAATTGTTACTAATAGCGCTGATAAATCCTCTGGAAGCAATAATGATGTTAAAGTAGATTTCACTAGTAATGCTACTAATATTGAAGATATAAAAACAGCCACTAAAGAGAATGTCTTGCCTATAAGTAAAGATATGGAGCAGGTTGAAAGTTCAAAATCTGAATCACCAGAAGAGAGCAATAATTCTCAGAAGCGTAAAGTGGCAAAGAAAAGAAAACCAGTTAGGCGTAAAAAGCCAGAAAATGTAGAAAATACAGAGGTTGTAACGTAAATATAAATGAAATATTGGCTGAACTTTAAACAGATATTATTAGTGCTATGCGTTTTGAGCCTCAATTCGTGCGGATTTTCGCCGGTATATAGTGCTAGCTCAAAAAGTGCTGAGTCTTTAAGGTTAGTGAAAATTCAGCCAATTAACTCCGTAGAGGGTGCCGAGTTTTTTAATAGCTTTTTAAATA
>JBMGNO010000056.1:0-7053 GCA_049739405.1 Rickettsiaceae bacterium | reverse complement strand
CAACCTCTATGTTAGTAAAAGATAATGTTGAGAAAAAATTATGGCGAGTATCTAATGTTCCATTAGCATTTGCGTTACCTGTAGGTATTGTTGAGGAAGTTGGCCATGCAGTAACAGGATTATATGAAAAAGCTTTTGTGAGCGTGAGTAGTTCTACAAATCATTTTGATTATTATAATTATGGTTCTATTTTTGGTGCTCGTCTTGCAAAAGAGGTAATGGAAGCCAAAATACGTGATCCAGAGGTTTTAAGCAATATGCATCACTTTGTTAAACGCTGTGTAGTGCTGCCTGCGATGATTGGCACTCAATTTACAAAAGAAGAATTAGTTTCGACTAAAGATATGTGGAGTTTAATTAGCAGTAGAGCGGGTACATTTGCAAGATCACCCATGACAATTAATGGTAAAAAACAAACTCCTTCACCCACGTGCAAAGAAGCAGTTAGGTATTTCGAGGATAAATTTGAAGAGGCCTTTATATTTAATTTGTCTACTTTGGCGTCAAAAATTACCATACCTGGTCGTAGAGTGAAGATGCAAGAACTTACTGCTAAACACCAATCTGCTAAGATATTAAATAATAATATCAAGAATCAAATTACAGAATTGTACGGGGCAGATAATAGTGTAAAAAATATTATAAATCATGGCATGATGGTAAATGCACTTAATGATTATAGATCAAGTAATTACACTATGGCAAAAACCAAAATGCAGCATGAAAGTGGTGGGCTTATTAATGGAGATCTTGCCAGTCATATGTTAACTAAGCTACTTGCTGTGATGAAGAACATAGTTTATGGCTCATTTATATTTGTTGTACCATTGATGATAATGACTGGTGGTATGTCTAAGTATAAAAGCTGGATTATAGGGGTATTTTCTTTGCAGCTTTGGCCTCCAATATATGCAATGCTTAATATGATAGTTGATTATGCATATGATCCAGCTCAAATAGTTAGTTATAGTGCATGGTCTAATGAGGTACAGAAATTTGATTCTATTGCGTCAGTTGCAGCAAATTTAAGTCTTATGGTACCATTTCTTGCATTATGGTTAACAAATATGGGTAGTGGTGGCCTGATGCATCTTGCGGGTTCATTAATGTCTTCAGCGTCATCAGCAACTTCTGCAGCTTCTGCTGAGCGAACTAGCGGTGGTAGATCATTTGATAATACAAGTATTGGGAATATTAACCGAGATAATGTTAGTGCTAATAAATATGATGATACTCAACAATATTTCTCTGGTGTGAATACCATGATCTCGAGAGATGGTAGTACTGCAAAAATTTTGCCCGGTGGAGAAATGGTACATTTTGGTGGTGTTGGTACTACTAGCTCAACTGGTGAAGCTAGTTATCATTTAAGTGATGGAATAAGTGCATCTTTACAAGAAGATTTAAATAAAGAAAATCAGATTATGTATAGTGAGCAGGCAGCTTTAGATAGTGCAATTGATAAGCAAGTAAGTGAGGAATCCTCTGCCTTGATTAGTATTCAAAATGCTACTAAAACAGATAAAGGTTATAGCATAGATACAAGTACCGAACAAGGGAAAGAATTATCAAAGCATTTAACGGCAATAGATAGTTTAACCGATCAAAATGGTGCAGATTGGAATAAAAATGCTAGAGTTTATGTTAGAGCCGAGGTGCAAGGAGGTACGCCTTTAAAGGGATTAATTGGATCAAGCGCTTCTTTGGCAGTAGGAGGTGAAGGAAGTTATAATACGGGTTATTCTGGATCTAATACCACTAGTAATCAAATTACCAGCGATCAAAATGTAGGAATAAATGAGCGCAATACGGCAAGGTCTGCAAAAAATGAAGCTTTTTTAGAGAGTATTGGTATAGATAAAAATCAGCAAGAATCTCTTAGAGAATCATATAGTGAAACATCACGTTTGAATAAATCAATCTCTGAGCATCAAAATAATTCCGAGGCTATAGCGGAAAGAATGAATTATGTAGAAAATCATGGTAGTGAATATTCTAAAGATATGTATCAAGATGTTGCTAATTTCTATCAACAAAGATATGGAACTTCAAGTATCGAAGCTCAAAAAGCAGTATCTGAAGGAAGTTTAAAGGCAAGAGAAATTTTTCGTCAGCTATCTTCATATGAAGTAGATAAAATAAAAAGCAATATATCATTGGAGGGTAATAAGGTTAAATCTTCAAATAATGTAGATGGCTTTCATAATAAAACTAAAATTAATTCAGATGTGGATTCCAAGGTCAATAGTTGGTCTAAAGGTAATGGTATAATAGATCATAAAACAGCAACAATGTCTATTGATAAAACAAAGATGGAACTTCAAGAGGAATTCGAGATATCTCAAGATATTATAACGGATAAAAACCAAGAAATCACTTATTCTAATATAACAAAGCAAGGTAATATGAAGAAGAAAAGAAAATGATGAATCGTTGTTGGCCCGAGTTATAAAATCTAATTTAATTTATGGTATATCATGTATACAGCACCTTCTATCCCCCAGAAAGAACTACTAAATAATAGTGAAATAGGGCAGTTTTTATATAAAAAATATAAAGTTATTTGGGTTGAGCATATAAAAATAAAGGATTTTATATCAGATGACAATCTAATCCATTGCGGCATATTGCTGCCTGGTGTATCGAGCGCTATACACAACATAATAAAAAAGGTTATTATATGGCATAATATAATTATTGTTTTATTAGGCATTTCTTCTTTTTTGACCGCCTTACCATTATTAGCAATAAAGCATATGTTCTTTTTATCAAATGTCACTCCATTATATTTATGTAAAGCTTTTATCAAAACGGTAAATAATGACACAATAAGCAAAAAAGGAAATAGTATTTTTTCATATGCTAATAATAACAAAGTAATTATTGATAATATTCCAACAGTAGAGAAAAAGAAGATTAGAGTCCAAAAGCGATTTGTACTAAGCCACTTTTCTGGTTCAGTAACATCTTTATATTTAGTTATTTTAGGTTTTTTGTATTGGTTAAAATTTTCCATAAGCAGATTTTTCAATTTAAAGCTCGATACATACGACTATATCATAAGTCATATGTTATTTGTACAAATAATTATAGCTAAAAAAAACAAATAGGGTAGATATGCTAAATAATTTTATAGGTGGTGGCCAGGTATTTTTACATAGGGTAAGAATGTTTTCTCAAGTGTTTTTAAAGACGCTAATATGGGGAGTCTTAATTGGAAAAATAGTTGCACTATCATGCTTTTGGTCTGAGGTGAAATCTAGCGATTGGCGGGGATTTTTATCATATCAGAAGGCTAGTATTGCTGTTATATACAATGATTCAGTTATTATACCTTTTAAGAATACTATTGGTGATAATGATAGCTATGAGATTACTATTGATGCATATAGTTTTGATAGCAGTTATCTCAATGAAAGAGCTTCTAAAATCAAAGAGATGCATGTATTTAAAAATGCCAATCAAGTTTTCCTAATTCTGATAAAGAAAATATTAATATTATCATCTATTATAGCAGGATCTACATTTTTATTTATATTCTCCATATGGAGTTATTTTGGCAAAGAATTAAAATCAGAGACGCGTAAAAGTGGCGGGCAGGTTTTAAGCGCAACTGAAGTAAGAAAGAGGCTTAAATCTGCTAATAAAGCAAGTGATATAATGATCGGTAGGATGCCGCTTATAAAAGATATGGAAACAAGGCATTTTTTGATTTCTGGGTCTACTGGTTCTGGCAAAACAAATCTAATTCATAATATATTGCCACAAGTTGAGAATAAGAATTATCCAGCCATTGTAATAGATCAGACTGGAGAAATGATAGCTAAATATTATACACAAGAACGTGGTGACGTTATTATTAATCCACTAGATGCGCGTGGAGTTAGTTGGAATTTTTGGAAAGATACGCAGACTAAGGAAGATTTAGAACGGTTTACTAAGATTTTATTTAGCTTTAATCGCCAAAAGTCAGGTTATAACTCAGATCCGTTTTGGGAAGAAAGTGCACAAACTGTGTTTATGGATTGCGTTCTTTATCAAAAATCTCAAAATAATTACTCTATAGATAGTTTAATTAATATGGTTCGTTATAATGACCTCAAAACTTTGCAGCAACAACTAGCTGGGACTACTAGTGCTCGCTATCTTACAAGTGATGGTAAGACGACTGCTAGTTCAATTTTGGCGGTACTTGCATCAACAATAAAGCCATTAAGCTATTTAAGAGATAATTCAGATAATGGAGAAATTTCATTAAAAACTTATTTTAATAAGTTAAAAAAGCAAAATCCAAAAGATCATATTAAGCAACCCTGGATATTTCTAGCCACTGATCCCAGTTCTAGGGAGTTAACTTTGCCACTTATAGCTTGTATTGCTAATTTGATTTTAACTGAGCTTATACGAATAGGTATAGATAAAAGTAAACAACGGAAAATATGGTTTGTAATAGACGAGCTTGCCTCTCTTGGTAAATTACCGACATTATCGCCTTTGATGGCGGAAGGTCGTAAATATGGAGCATGTGTTGTTGCGGGTCTGCAATCATTAAATCAGTTATATGTTCATTATGGTCGGTACGATGGTTCTGTAATATTTGGCCAGTTTGGTAGTAATTTCTTCTTTCGTAATAATGAAGCAGAAATTGGACAAATGTTTAGTTCGATGTGTGGGGCTGAGATAATTACTCGTCAACAAAAAAATACTTCTTTTGGGGCTAATGAATTTCGTGATGGTGTGAGCTATACAGAGCAAGAACATAAAAAGAATTTAGTCGAATATAGCGATCTTGCGAGTCTTGGAGTAGGTGAATGTTATGCAATTTTTCCAGAACCAGAGGTACGCCTTAGTAAAATACAAACACCAGAAGTAAAAATAATAGATAAAGCAGAGGGTTTTGTAGAAAAAAAATTAGCAGCAAATTTAGTAAAGGATTCTCATAATAAAAAATTCGTCACTGAAAACCTCACTTCTCAGACACAAGTTTTGCCTAAAGAAGAATTTACTACTTCTTCTGATGATAGCAATGAAAAAGAAATCATTACTAAAGATGATATTGATACGCTGAAACTATGATCATTAATAAGTATTAGTTCATGGCATACAGGTAAATAAAAGAAAAACAATTATTATTTTAGCAACAAATAGATATTTTATTATGAGGTTATTACATTGGAATGAAAACATTACGCATATAATAACCCCATATAGTTATAGATCTTTATAAAGCTTACTGGCTTATAAATAGGTAATCAGTGCTACCTCCTATTTCTATTGTATAACTATTAGTCAGTGTGGCGCTATTTAGCCCATTACAGTCTAATTCTTCTACAAATGACTGGCCCACAAAATTATTTTGTGGTGTTATATCATCATACTTTATAGAAAAATCTTTATACATGCAGGATAAAGACTTTTTATATTCTTTGTATAATTTTGGTGTAATTGCTTCAGCATTTTCTAATTCCGTAGAAATATCACCAATAAAGTCATCTAGGAAGAATCTATACCAATCACTAGAAATATGACCTGAATTTTCTTTCATTTCAATTGCCTTGTTTTGCAGATCAAATAATTTTTTAGCATCAAGATTTAAAAACTCTTTCTCCTCTTCCGTATTAAAATTCCTCCATAGTGAAGATAAACTGTTCATAATAGCTTTAGGAGAGAACCATGGTTCTAACCTCGCACTACTTGAAGTATCACTCGATATTCTAGTATTTCCTATAGTATTTTGTAACTCAGGGTTATCTATATCAGACAGGTTTATAGTTTTATCTGAATCATCAAATAATTCTATACCTATATCGTCACTATCTGATAATGTAGCGTTAGATAGTATCACAAAAGGTAGTGGCACAGGAGATGAAATACTTGTTGGTGTCTCCGCAGGAGTACTCGTAGAAGTCGCGGTCTCGCTTTGCCTTACAGTTCCCGTTGCCGAAGAAGTTAAGGACGGTGCAGAAGTTGGATTTATAGAAACCTCTAAAGAGCTTGCAGTTGAAGTTACTGTGACAGAATTCTGTGTTAAATCACTAGCTACTGGAGTTCTAGAAATAGTTTCTTTAACACTAGAGGACTCTGTAGCAATGATACTAGGTGATGAACTATTCAAAGTAGCTAAGGATGAAGTCTCTATTACAGATAAAGGAGTATTAGTCGAAGTTGGCGACGGGTTATTAATTCTAGTGACGCTAGATGATGCTGTTAAAATACTGTCATCTGATTTTGAACTTACGCTTTGTGAAGATATTCCTGTTTTACTCAACGACGGGGTTACTGACCTAGTTGGCATAGCACTATCAGTTATACTCAAAGTCTTGCTTGCGCTTGCAGTAAAACTTACTGAGGGACTTAAACTCGCTGAGGAACGAATACTGCTACTTACACTTGAAGTTTCACTTACGCTAGGGCTAACGCTTTTGCTTGAAGCATTTAGCATGTTTAATTTTGTAGTATGTTTCATTTTTAAAACCTCATTTTTTAATTTATTTAGACTCTATGTAAGTTTTATTCTTTCTAATTATTTTAGATAAGGATAGGGAGCTGGAGCTATAATAATTATCTGAGAGTCCAGGGGTAAAAAGACACGTGCACACTCCAATCTTTGTAAATAATCATTATGCTTCATCTTTATGTCATTCTCCTTAAATCTTAATAATATCCTCAGATTTAAATAAAAAATAAGCGCATAAGTTCAAAAACAAATAAATATTTTGTGCAAGCAGTTTTTAAAGAAATATTAAATATTTAGAATAAGCTATGGATAATATTAATAATACTAATCTTAAAGAACTCTGTTCTATCCTGATTTGAGTGTATACTTATAAATCTGTTTACCCTAAATATGATTATCTGAAAAAAATGTATAGTGGGCTAATGAAGAGGGTTATAAATATTTAAATTTCTTCTATACAGACCCTATTACTATTTAAGTTAAAGAATACTTTTTATTTCGCAAAAGACATTAGATGTTTACTTGAAAAAATAACTTATATTGTCATACAATTTATCTGCGATCAAGGGTCTGGTCATCTAAATGTGTAAATACCA
>JBMGNO010000055.1:0-7122 GCA_049739405.1 Rickettsiaceae bacterium | reverse complement strand
AGAGTTTAATAGCCCTGCCTATTTCTATTTTAACTTTATTATTGTTTTTTCATCTATTAATACAGGCTGTCATGATTCTTTTTGAAAAAGTATTTTACCAGTTAACAAAACACATTTTGAACTGTTCTGGATTAATTACTTTAAAGAATCTACGAAGTATCATTGGTTGGTATACCATTTTTAAATGGTAATAGCTTCTTTAAAAATCTACTTTTTGTCTACCGAATAACTCTAAATCTTTCCGCCCTTCAGTATCGCAAATTAAACCGTATATTTTTTATATTAAATATAACTTCTTTCTCTCTATCCTAAGACATTTTATTTCTTTAAAGTAATCTAAAAATTTTAATTTCTCTTTTGTCATTTACATTTTTCTTATTTATTAAATACTATTTTCAACATCATCTTTTCTAATTTTTTAATTGTAATGCAGTTGCTCTACCCTATCCCGTTCTTCTTAATTAATTATACATTTATATATTTTTATAAATGTATAAATGTATAACTCTGCAAATAATTTACTCATAACCAGCAAACTGAAAGCCTAATTGCGCAGTTAGTTTTTCTATGATATGTCCATAATTTGTTTCGATCCAATTTCTAAAGAAGTCTGATGGGGCTTTTAAAGTCAGTTTCTTTTGATTCTCATCGATATTAGCTTCTAATCGATTCAACCAGTTTTTATCTATATTAGCGCCATCTACGCCCTCTTTATCTATGAATAACTTCCTCACCCTGCCCCAAATATTTTCAGGGAAACTCGTAATAGATTTTATTGTCTTATCTTGTTTTTTGTTCGTTGGTTGTATGATTTTTATTGCATTGATAATTTTATGCTCATACTCATAAATTGATTTTACTTGTTCCAGGATAACGCCCTCTTCTAATGGAGAGATACTACAAGGTTGTTTTAACTTAAATGTGACTGTTTTGTTTTGTATTTTCAAGTTATGACATGATTTTACAATGGCATAGGCTATGTTTGAATTTAATACAGCTGCTATTTTCTTCTTAAATCGCCATTCAGGGGATGTGGATATATGGTTTTCAATATCTGATAAGTACTTTTCATATTGATGTGACTCATGATTAGAGTTTATTTTAAAGTTTATTCCAGAGACTTTAACTGTATCTCTCATTTCAAATTTAAAAACCTTCGACATGTAGTTCATAAATGCCTTTTTAGTTTTAAATGAATGATTTGCTAATCTTTTAGCCATAGATAATAATATTTCATTCATGGCATTTAATGAAAAGTCACGTCCAGATTCTTTTTGTAATAGGTTGTTATCGTTTTTTGTAAGTGGATAATAATCAATTAATTTTTTTTCTTTTAAATTAGATATTATAGATCTATCTTTTTCTTTAGAAAAAGAGTTAGTTAGTTCTTTTGTATCCTCTTGTGTGTGGATACCCCCCTGCCCTACAATTGTGTTATTTACTGTGTTACTATAGGTAATGTTATATTTATTTTGAATATACTCATGATTAGTCTGTGGATTTAGTTTAGGTAATATTTCCTTATCTAGACCAAATTCATTATGGAATAAAGGAGTGTTTTTCCAGACATAGACAATAAGCTGGTTATAAGAAGCTTTTTCTTTATGCTGAAAACTTCTTTGAATTAAGCCCAACTGTTCTAATTTGACTAATTTTTTTCTGATAGTCTCTGCAGAACAACTATAATCTTCTGCCAATTTGCTGTAACGCAAATAAACACCCTTGGTTTTTAATTTTTGAACCTTTGTAACATTACCATTTGCGTGTTGTATTGCTTTGGGGACATACCATGACCTTAAAGTATCAAAATAAATATTGATGGCTAAATAATCAGGCGTATTATTCCGATTAGTTATTATTTTATATAACTGCGATTTGCGTTGTAATTTAAACGCTTTATCTTCTTGTTGGTCACAAATATTTGACAATTTATCTGTGACATAAATTATACTCTTATTCATAAATTCACTCATTATTAGAGTTTATGAAATGAAAAGTGGATAATCGACTTGACTAATGCCAATAATATGAGTATAATTTACTTATGAAGCAGAGAAACTTCGCATATAAGTATGGTTAACTGTTAAGCGGCAACTTGACTAGTTTTCTAATTATACTTTATATTTATGGTGTTGAAGGTCGATTACTACTTTCAACACCTTTTATTCTATCTCATAACCCAATTTTTCTAATTTTTCTACAACAGCTTGAATTATCCAGCTTGTTCTAGGAGAACTAAATTTTTCTCTCTCTTTATCAACGAGATCAACTAAATTTTTCTTCATTCTCAAAGTAACAGTCTTTTCTAATTTTTTATCTGCTGTATCACTATGTTTATTTTTAATGTTTTCCATATCAGTACTATATAATTTTAGTAATACAAAATCTTGTTTATTAAATAAATAATCTCAAGATAAATTATAGATTACACCCTTAACACTTCAATTGTCAATAAAATATTTTTTAAATATACAAAAAAAATACAAGAGGCTCGTTAGAGAATATAAAAAATGCAATTTGCTGAAAATATAAAAATATATAACTTTTTATTTTGAGAAATATATAATGACACATTGATGTAAATGTATATATTTATAAATATATACATATATATTTTTTTAAATGTAACAATATCTTATTTTTTATGAGTAAAGCCTTAGATGATGCAATATTGTTATAACTTTATATTGTTGACAATATATATTTTTTAAAATGCAAAATTATATATTTACTTATTTCTATACTTATTGTAATATAGAAATACAAAAATTTATAAGGTATTTGAACATATGATATATGCAATAAGTAATCATAAAGGTGGTGTCGGAAAAACCACATCTACAATTAATATTGGTGCTGCTTTAGCTTTAAAGAACAAAAAAGTATTATTAGTGGATCTAGATCCACAAGCTAATTTGACTCAAAGTTTGAAAATAGATAAGCCGGAAATAACAATTTATGATAATTTAAGGGGGAAGCAACTAATTTCTCCGGTGGAGCATAAAAAGAATTTATATGTTCTCCCCTCTTCTCTTGATTTATCTGCTGCCGAAATAGAATTAAGCTCTGAACCAGGTAGAGAGTATATATTACGAGAATTTTTGAATAAATTAAAAAATAAGTATGACTACATACTAATTGATTGCCCGCCATCACTTGGATTGTTAACAATTAATGCTTTAACGGCAGCTGATTTTGTGATTATTCCTATGCAGGCTGAGTATTTGCCTTTAAGGGGATTAGCAAAGCTGACGGAAGTCATTGACAAAATCAAAAATAGATTAAATAAAAACCTTCAGATAGGATGTGTTTTTCTTACGTTATATGATCCAAGAAAAATATTAAATAGGGATATAGCTGAAACTGTTTCAGAATTTTTTGGCAAAAACTTTTTAAAAGGTGCTATTTCTAGTAATGTAGCTTTAGCTGAAGCTCCTAGTCAAGGTAAAGATATTTTTGCTTATAACAAAAACTGTAAAGGAGCGATGGATTATGCATCCTTAGTTGATGAAATAATAGAAAAAGGAGTATTCTAGTATGAGTAAAAAGAATTTTAAAACAGGGTTTGGTAGTCTTTTAGGTGAAACGGATGATCAAAATGAGTCGCCAAAAGAAAAAATCGTAAAAAAACGTACAAAAACAGCTACATTTGTTGTTGTATGTGATCAATACGAAAAAATAAAATCTATTGCGTTTATGGAAAGCAAAATGTTAAAAGACATTTTGGAAGATGCTTTGTCTGATTACATTATTAATTATGAAAATCAAAATGGTTCAGTTGTTTTACCTAAGAAATAATAAGTATTTAAAGGGGGAAGATAGTAACGTCTTTAATTTATAAATCTATATTTTAATATTTCTATCTTTATAAAAATATAGATTTATATAAAGATAGAAACCTTACTATTGTGAGGCTTTTAACTATAGCTAATTAATCTGCACTTCTTTCTAGAATTTACTGCGTCGACTAATAAACCATTTGTTGTTTGTTTTATCACAAGGTATTCAGTGTAATGATCTAACTTTAATTTTTATTATGTTTAGATAAGCTAACACATTAAATAGAGTAGGGCGAATATTATATGTTTGTATTTTTATAATTATATATGTATAAAAATACATTGCATTTTGTAAGGAAATAATATTTTCTTTATATAAAAAATAAATTACCTAATCATACTTTATTCTTAGAATATTCAATAATAAGATTTAGCGTTATATCATTAGCTCGCATGGTTAATTGACTGTGCAGATAATTGTTAGTATTACTAGCAATAATTTATATTGTTTTAACAAATTTAAAGTTAGTAACTGTAAAAAATTATATAAATATACAATTATATATTTGTACAACTTTACATTTATATAATTGTATAAGGTGCTATAGCAATTGTATGGGAAAGAAAAATAAAATTATAAGGTAAAAGAGGCGAAGTATGTTCGTATATTAGTAATAAATTTTATATTAAGCCTAAAAGACAATCAATCAACATTATCTAATAGCGTTAAATTAATACCTAGACTAAAAGAGAAAAATAGATTTAAGGAAATGCATTACTTACAAAAAGCTAGAAAAAGTTAATGATCACGGCAGGAAAGAAAGGCGCCGTTATACTTTTGTATCTTGTAAAAATCAATAATTTTTTGGCGTTATATGGTCAGGCATGAAAAGTATCGGTATGGTTTAAGTTAAGCGCATTGTTGATAACAAAACTGTGTATTCTATATGATATTTTCTAACTAGTTTAAATTATCAACAAATTGATGATTTGATGCGAAGTGTTCAGAAAGCATTGGAATATTGAAATTAACCAGCATTGGTCTTTGGATGGTAACTCAGCTGAGAATTTAAGTATTACTAAACGAATAGCTTTGAATTTACTCAAACAAGATAAATCTGTTAAGGATGGGAATATCCACAAAGCACAAAAAAGCCGGTTGGGACCATATTTATTTAAAGCCATTTCTTTGTTATGATTTCTATGCATAAGGTATAGGAGTTGCTTTTTATAAGGGGAGTGCTTTACACACTTAATTCATGAAAAGATTTATAGAAATATATAAATATAAAAAGATATAATGTTATAAATTTAGGAATATAAAAAGATAATATTTATATTATGTAACTTTCACTATTAGTTAACCTCAGCCAGGCGGAAGAGAGCGCGGTAATTTTTGCCTAGAATACTCAATTAAGCAAATAGATTTCAGCTATTCAATTACAGTTTCTACAACTGATCGTTGAGATAATAAGAATTTTTCAAAAGAAGTTCTTACTATCCTCCTCATTCGTTTTGTTGTTTTGGCTGTAAAAGCTGAGTCCTTTTTCTAATAATCTCTCTTTTCTGATAAATTTTCTGATTTAGCCTTCAAGATATTACCTTTATCGCCACAAGCTGTTCTCTGGGGGTTTTTCAACAAATTTTCCATTGGCTTATGGTCATCTACATTCTATGCTGTTAAGCAAAAAGACATTATTTCTCCTCTACGATTTATTACTAAATGGAGTTTGAAACCAAAAATCCAACTCATAGAACTTTTACCGCGCATGGTGATGTCTTCAAATGTTTTGTGTATAGAAATAGGTTGATTACGACATATTTTTAAACTAGTTGAATCTATATAAGACAAGACATTTGGACATCTGATTTATGCTTCATATATAGCTAAAAGTGGAAGAACATGTGACTTTAGTTCTGTAAACTTGTTGTAACTTACAAGGTTGGGGAAGTGTGGTTTTAAATATCTAATTATACATTCATGATAGTAATCTTTAATAAGTTCTATAGTGACTCATATTTAATAAACTTAATAGGTTTACTCTGACAAATAGTACACTTGGATTAAGCGGAGGAGGGGACTATACTTTGTCTAGGTGAATAGGTAATTAATAATTTTAATCTTTATGGTGTGTTTTCATTACTAAGCTTTAAAATAAAATTTACTAAGATAAAAATCATCGTTGTTAACATATTAAAGTTCTCTAAAGTAATTTTAGGGCCACAATCAGAAAGGATACAGTACTTTAATCAGAAATATTTAGTTTTAATAGTAGTAATATCATTAACCTGATGCTCATAAGTCTGATAATGTTGCCAATGTCTCTTTAGAGTAACCGCTACTTCTAGTCTAGGTCTCAACCGGCCGTCTTTAGACGGTTGTAATTGAGATACGCAATGCCCCCCTGCCTTTTATGTTTTGTCTTTTCACTATACATTAAAAAGACAGCGGGACAACTTCAGTCACGGGGTAAGCCCCGCGGCTCTGCGCTCGCTTTATAAAAGAGTTTTACCAAACAAATATAAATTCAAGGTTGTATTATTATTTAAAGTATGTTTTACTAGAAAGGCGAGGGAGTTGTGCCGCCAAGAAAAGTCGTGCCTGATAGGAAATATTTTAATTATTAACTAAAGGAGTCTTGATGGATAAGAAAGTTCATGAAACACGACTAGATAGCATAGGTTTTAATATAAATTTCGATAATTACTGTGAAACAGTAATATTAATAGGACCTACTAATGCTGGTAAAAGCACTATGAGCGCTGTATTATCAAAGAAAGAAATCGTACAAATATTTTATGAAGATGAAGACGATATTCGCTATGACCTTAAAGAGCAAAACTCAGATATAATCAATATTGAACACGGCTTTAATAGCGGTACTATAAAACCAGTATTTATAAAAAGCGGTAATAGATTAATAGTAGACTGCCCTGGTTTTCTTGACTCTAGCAGAAATGCTGTTGTTCGTTTTAACCAATCTTTACAAATAAAAAAAATATTTGATAAATGTAAAAACGTTAAAGTAATATTGGTTGTTAGCTCCGATAATATAAATTCTATTAATGGATTAGTTTTTTTAGATATTATTGAAGGCTTTTTAAAGAGCGTTCAAGAAAATAATAATCAAATATTTGATTCATTAGGAATATGCCTTACTAAAATTTATTTAGGGTCAGGTAACGGGTATACAAAATTAAATAGATGTCTAAAGAGATATAAAAAATTTACTCCATAGGTTTTTAATATCATCCTGAATACATAGTTTTGTTGCATTATCAATAAAAATTGAATATTTTATATTATTACAAGGGTGTAATTTAGCTAAAAATTTATCGGACT
>JBMGNO010000054.1:0-7355 GCA_049739405.1 Rickettsiaceae bacterium | reverse complement strand
TCTGCTTCGCTAGTTTTATTAATTCCGCTGCATGCTCACTTGGTAATATTGAAACTGGCACTACAGATTTAACTTCATTTTCTGTTACTTCTGCTAAATCTTCAACCGTCTTAACACCAAACTCCGCTAATTTTAATATATATTCAGCAGGTAAGTCAAGCATATCTAATAAATCTTGTTCTACCCCTAACTTTTCTAAATCTTCAATAATTTGTTCATTTTGTGATTCTAGATGTGTTAAAGCTCTGTTTTGGACCTCTTGAGCAAGTTCATCACTAAAGCCCTCAATTGAAGCTAGATTATTAGTTTCAGCATAAGCAACCTGCTCTACTGAACCAAAACCTTCCACTGAAAGTAACTGCGCCATTACTTCGTCAATATCTAAATGCTGCATCAACGATTGCGCGCTATTAGTAAACTCTTCTTTACGACGCGTTGATTCTTGCTCTTCTGTCATAACGTCAATAATCCAACCCGTTATTTTTGATGCTAAACGTACATTTTGCCCTCTTCTGCCAATAGCTAAGCTAAGTTGGCTTTCTGGAACAATAGTTTCGAGTTTTCTTTTTTCTTCATTAAAAACAATTTTAGTAATTGTTGCAGGAGTCATTGCATTAATTGCAAATTGAACAATATCCTTATCCCAATTAATTACATCAATTTTTTCACCAGATAGTTGCTCTGTGATCGCTCTGACCCTATTACCACGCACACCAACACAGCAGCTAACGGGGTCTAGGGACACGTCCGAAGCATAAACTGCAACCTTAGCCTTTGAACCTGGCTCTCTCGACAAAGCTTTAATTTCAACAGCTCCATCATAAATCTCTGGCACTTCTGTTTCAAATAGCTTGGCAAGGAACTTATCATCAGTTCTAGATAAAAATATCTGAGCGCCCCTGCTTTCTTTTCTTACATCTTGAACATATGCTTTAACTCTATCACCAACACTATATCTCTCACCTCTTATCTGCTGGCTGCGATGCAAGTAAGCTTCCGCTCTTCCAAGGTCAACTATGATATTGCCCGCTTCAATTCTTTTAACAACACCATTGATCACATCTCCTTTACGCTCTTTATAAGCTTCATACTGATTTTCTCTTTCAGCATCACCAACCTGTTGAACTATAACTTGTTTTGCAATCTGGGCTGAAACTCTCCCAAGTTCAATAGGTGGTAGTGGTTCCAGAACCTCTTCGCCAACTTTTGCATCTTGGTTAATTAATAATGCATCCTCAAGTAATATTTCGATCATGTCATTTTCGAAAGACTCCGCATCTTTTACCACGGTCCGAGACATAAATAAATCAACCTTGCCAGTATTTACGTTGATTTTAGCAATAATCTTACGTTCTTGGCCGTATTTTTTACGCCCAGCCATCTCAACCGCACTTTCCATAGCTTCAATTAGCTTTGCCTTAGGAACATTACGCTCTCTTGACACTGAATCAATTATTTGAAGAATTTCCGCTTTACCCACATTGCTCATATTTTTAACTCTTATATCAATATTAATTATTTCGTTTTCTTTAATGCTTCTCTAAACATTTCGTCAGTCATCACTAGTTTTCCGCTTTTAATATTACTGAATGCAAATGATAACTGTACATTTTTTGATTGTAGTTTTATAGACTCTTCTTCTATGCCTAATATTTTTCCTTTAAAAGAGTAGCTATTATTTAAAGCTTCTTTCAATTTTATCTTCACTTCACGACCAGTGAATTTTTTATAATCAGAAATTTTGGTTAAGGGCCTTTCTATTCCAGCAGAAGAAACCTCTAGAAAGTACTTACCAGGAACCGCGTCTTCAACATCTAATATCGCTGATATATTCTTACTAACTAAGCGGCAATCTTCAACCATGATGCCCCTATCCTCTTTAGCCTCAATCAGGACTTCAACTACTTTAGTCGCCGAACCACGCACAATTACCTTCACCAACTCAAAGCCCAACATATTAATTGTATCTTCAATTAAACTGGTTATTTTATTTTCCATAAGATTCCAAATGTTATTAAAAAAGGTGAGCTTTTGCAAAGCCCACCTTCGTTCTTCTATTTTTATTAAGTCGTAGTATAACCGATTACAGAAGGCATTTCAAGTATTTTTTTGAAACTACGCCTTGCTCACTTTGCTATTTAACAACTTGACTCCATAAGCAGCAACTAAAAACACTGTTAAATAAATAGACTTAAAGAATATTTCTTGAGCAAAGATTGATGTTATGTTTAACGCGCTAAGCTTATTTACAAAATAACCAGACATAATAAACCCATCTATAAAAGAAGCCGAAAACATTACTAATGCTGAGTTTGCAAGAACATTTGATTGAGTTTTTTCAAACATCAAAGCAGAAGCTACAAAAGATAAAAACACAGAAACAAATGAGGTCATCATGATGCCTACATATGTTACATTATGTATTTTATATTCGACATTATAAGTAACCAAAGCAGCGATAACCAAAGACAAAGCCAGGCTAAATGAAGCTTTTTTTAAACCATACTTGTTCGATAAAAAAACTGAAGTAGCAGTGATTATAGAAAAAAAGCAAGCGCATTGATAAATTTTAGTACAAAAATTTATTAACACACCAGCAGTTATTAACGCCGCCAAAGAAACAAGATATATTTTATTTTTAAAAATATTTTCCATATTTACAACCTATTTATATTAAATAATTTAACAAAAAACCACAGCTCAAGATGATACAACAATTAAAAAATATAGGCAATTATAATTTTACAAATCTTTTAATAAAATTGTATTCTCTATGTCTCTATTGGCTAACATAAAATTTTGCACCCCGTCTATAGATGGCCACTCTATGGCTATCTCTTGATCATTCCAAGCTATAATTTTTTCACTATCTTTGTGGTAATATTGGTCAGTTTTATAAACCACTTCTGCATCAGACAAAGCAAGAAAACCATGAGCGAAGCCAGGGGGAACCCAGAGCTGATGCTTATTTTCAGCAGATAAAACTGCGCTCACATACCTCCCAAATGTTTTTGAATTTTTTCTTACATCTACCGCCACATCAAAAATCATTCCACGCACAACCCGCACTAGCTTTCCCTGCGCATAAGGAAGAGCCTGAAGATGCAACCCTCGAAGTATGTTTTTGTAAGAAAAAGAATGATTCTCTTGTATAAATTTAGTTTCCAGCTGGGTTGCTTGATTAAATATCTCCTGACGAAAACTTTCAAAGAAAAACCCACGCTCATCATTGAAAGTTTTTGGTTTAAATAAAACTACTTCTGGTATTTCCATTACTATATGTTCCATAAGCTCTCTGTTACTATTTTTCTTTGACTAAACGCCCCAAATAACGCCCATATTCTGTTGAGCCCATCAAGATGGATGCTTTCTTTACTTCTTCATCGCTAATCCACCCTTGATTCCAAGACACTTCTTCTAAGCATGCGATTTTAATACCCTGACGGCGCTCAATGGCAGAGATAAACTGCGAAGATTCCATCAAAGAATCGTGCGTCCCCATGTCAAGCCAAGCATGCCCACGGCTAAATTTTTGCACAAATAACTCGCCTTTTTCTAAATATACTGAATTTAAATCAGTTATCTCGAGCTCGCCTCTTTTGGAAGGTTTTAAGGATTTCACGTACTCAGGAGCCCTAGAGTCATAAAAATAAAGGCCAGTAACTGCTTGATCAGACTTTGGATAAGATGGTTTTTCTTCTAACGATACAACTACCTCCTCTTCATTAAAACAAGCAATACCATAGCGCCTTGGATCAGCAACGCTATATGTGAAGATTGTTGCACCGCTAATATTAGAATGAGCTTTATGCAAGATCTGCTGCATATCACTACCATAAAAAATATTATCCCCTAGAATAAGAGCACACGGGCTACCGCCAAGAAACTCTTCAGCAATAATCAAAGATTCTGCAATTCCATTTGGCTTATCCTGCACTTTATAGGATAAAGATATGCCCCATCTACTCCCATCACCAAGAAGATCTTTAAATAAGGGCAGGTCACGCTCGGTCGATATAATTAAAATATCTTTAATGCCCGCAATCATTAACGTCGATAATGGATAATATATCATCGGTTTGTCGTATACCGGCATCATCTGCTTTGAAACGCCCATAGTTGCTGGATATAATCTAGTACCCATTCCTCCCGCTAGTATTATCCCTTTTCTTTGCATGCGCAAATACTCTATTTTTTTAGTTCTTTATAAAATAGGCTAACATAGTCCTGCCAATAAGGGGCAACAAAACCAACTTGTTTTTGAATTTTTTCTATGTTTAACGATGAGTGTTGAGGCCTTTTTGCATCTTGTTGATATTCAGCACTAGAAATAGGTAATATTTTTGCATAGCAAGACATATCTCTACCTTCTAATACAGCAAGTTTTTTTATTAATATCTTGGCAAACTCATACCAAGAAACTGCCTCACCAGAATTTGCTACATTATATAAACCGCTCAGACTCCTCCCGCAGCCTTTAATACGCTGAATCATCGCATATGTGAGATCTGCAATAAATCCGGCGTGCGTTGGCGTTGTAAACTGATCATTTATTACCTTTAACTCTGGCAACTTTTTGGCCAAGCGTAATATTGTATTTGGAAAATTACTGCCATAACTGTCAAATACCGCACAAGTGCGGAATATCATATATTTATCACAATATTGCTGAATAAACTGATCAGCTTTTAATTTACTATTACCGTACACACTTAGTGGATTCGGCTCGTCATTTTCTGTATAACTTCTCTGTAAAGAGCCATCAAAAACATAATCTGATGAATAATGCACGAACCACGCTCCCACTGCATTTGACTCAGCAGCCATCACTTCAGGAGCTTTTTGATTGACCAAGTAAGTTAAATCTTGTTGAAACTCGGCCCGATCTACCTGCGTGTAGGCCGCTGCATTAATGACAATATCAGGCCTATTTATTTCGATCACTTCTTTTACTTTAGCAAAATTCGATAAATCTAATGACGTGCGATCAAAAGATATAAGCTCATTATCAGAAGGTAAGAGCGATACCAAACGCCTTCCTACTTGCCCATTTTTACCAAATAATATTATTTTCATTTTAACTAAGACTTGTCCATCCCTTGCCCTGTGTTGTCTTGGGGGAACCAGGGGTACTAACCGCCTCTTTCGTGGAAACATTGTTTTTAGCCGGTTCTCCAGCCTTAGCTGATTGTTTTTTTAAACGCTTATTTATAGGTTGCTGCGTATCCCCTTTTACCGTACCTTCTGTTGCGCCGCCTTTTGGAGGCTCCTTGGGAGCTACGCCTTCAGGGGAGTCATTTGATCGAGCAAAAACTGCTGAACCTACTCGCCCAAGAACGCTCCTAATGCCAGATAACAAGACCTTAAATCCACTAACCGCCTTATTAACTAAAGATTCTAGCGCGGTTGGCCCTTTGACTATTTTCTCTATATTCCTTAATGACCTTAGTTCATCTTCGGTGATCGAAGATGAATAGTTTTCATTATCAAGACCAGACTTGGATAAATTTTCACGTAATATATCATTTTCAATAGGTTTCATGGACTCTTTATAAGCCCCCTTCATGGCTAATATCTTACCTTTATCATCCTCACCGCTTTTTACAATTTCGTTTAGTTTCTCTTGAAAAACTTTTAAGGAAGCGGTTATATTAGTTTCAGAGCCTTCCAGAGCTTTTTTAACAGCTTCTTGTACTTTAACAACCCTTTCTGGCTGCTCAGTCTTCTCTTTAGCTTCCGGAGCGCTATCCACTGCCGAAGACTTATTAACTTGCTGTGTTGGTATCGCATCTTCTTGCGCTTTAACAGCCTTTTCTGGCTGCCCATCCTGCTCATTAACTTGCTGTGGTGGTATCGCATCTTCTTGCGCTTTAACAGCCTTTTCTGGCTGCCCATCCTGCTCATTAACTTGCTGTGTTGGTATCGCATCTTCTTGCACTTTAACAGCCTTTTCTGGCTGCTCAGTCTTCTCTTTAGCTTCCGGAGCGCTATCCACTGCCGAAGACTTATTAACTTGCTGTATTGGTATCGCATCTTCTTGCGCTTTAACAGCCTTTTCTGGCTGCTCAGTCTTCTCTTTAGCTTCCGGGGCACTATCCACTGCCGAAGGCTCATTAACTTGCTGTGGTGATATAACGGGCTCTTTTACTAAACCAGATTTTTTTAGATCCTCTTCAAAACCCTTTCCAACCCAGTTGATATCTTGATTAATTCTTTGCTGAATTACTGCTATCTCTTTCTTATACTCTTGAAAAGCCACTTCTCCTGCCTTTACCATAACTCCACCCTTTCTGTAATCAGAGCCCGTTATTTTATATAAAATTGAAGTGCCCACCTGCATCAAAGAATCTAATTTATACATAGAACTAAGTTTAGCGTTTTTACTCACTTTATGAAGCTCTTCACTACCAACTTCTTTAACGGGTTCATTGCTTGATAGATCTTTTAAATATTGCCGGTTAACTTCTTGTCGTATTAATGAATTTATGTTTTGTCTGCGATCAATCCGCTCCTCCTTAGACTTACCCCCTAAATCTACTTTTACCTTTAAGCGCTCTTCAAGTTGATCATACGCTCGATTTAGTAATTTTTCATCCGAAACAATCTTTTTATCCTCACGCTTATTCTCCTCTAATGAATCAAGGCAAATATTTGCTATTTTTGCATGAATTGCTGATAATTTTTTAAAAGTGCCTTTTGCATCAATACCCTCAGCATCTTGAATATTTGCAATAACATCCTCATATTGATTCATTATCTCCTTTGAACAGTACCCTGGAAAACTGCTTTGAAGATCGCTTTTTTCTTGCTCGATAAGCTCCTTTATCTCCGCTGATAGGACTTGATCTTTTTGCTCCCATGTAGCTCCTGGCCTGGTTAAGCTAATAGAATCTTCATTTCCAGTGTAAGCTACATAAAATTTTGCTACTTTTTCAGCCATAGACTGGCGCTGTCCAAAACTACCCTCGAGTAATTTACTAGCCAGACCATGTCTTTTATTTCCGTATAATGACTCATCTGCTGGATTATCTAAATAATCAAAAAAAGAATTTAGCGCCGCCTGAGACTGCTCGTCACCTTGCTCCAATAACTTTAAATTAATTAATTTCTCCCGCAATATATCTCTTACTTGTTGCTTAAGCTTGGGTTCAGTTTCTTTAGGGGCGGATTGTTTTTTTAATACTGGTTTAACTTTTTCGCTCTTTTTTACCTCCGGTTTTTTACCCTCTGCAGAAGCTTCTCTATAAACCGCTTCCGCTTTTTTCCACTCTTCCTTTTTTACGGATCTTAGTTGCTCAACTTCATCCAATAAAGCCCGCTCCTTTTTGCTTACCTTGAATAATCTTTTTACAAAA
>JBMGNO010000053.1:0-7568 GCA_049739405.1 Rickettsiaceae bacterium | reverse complement strand
AGCTGCTAAATACTTAACACTAGTTTCTAAAGCTGACTTTGCTAATGCCATAACATTATAGTTTGGAATTACTTTTTCTGCTCCATAATATGACAAAGTAATAATCGAGCCACCATCTGTCATCAGTTTTTCAGCTCTTTGAGCTAATGACGTTAAAGAGTAGCATGAAATATTCATTGAATTTTGAAAATTTTCAAGCGAAGTATCGATATAACGACCACGTAATTCATTTTTATCGGCAAAGGCAATACCATGAATAATAAAATCTACTTTACCCCATTTTTTTTCTATGTCAGTAAATAGAGCGTCCATAGAGTCCGGATTAGTTACATCGCACTCGTAAATATTAGTGCAGTTAATTTCTTCAGCTAAAGGAAAGACTCTTTTTTTTAGAATGTCTCCTTGATATGTTAAAGCAATTTCTGCGCCTTGCTGGGAAAACATTTTTGCTATTGCCCAAGAAATTGACATTTTATTGGCCACACCAGTCACAATACCACGCTTACCAGCTAATATTTTTGCAGAAGCTTCTAACATAATTATACCATTATAAAATTAACTATACTTGTCATTACATTTTATATATCATTCAAACTTAGCGAATACAAGGGTAATTAAAAATGTTCAATAAAAAAATATTGCTTGCCAGCGGTCTTGTGACTGGTTTAATTTTTGCACCAGTATATTTTATACTTGGTTTATTTGGGTTTTCTATTTTAGCAAAGCATATTAAGCATTGTCATTCATCCTATCAAGCTGCTGTATCTGGTTATATTTTTGGGTTTGGTTTCTTTTTATCTAGCCTTTATTGGATATCGTTCAGTATTTTTGTGTATATTGAAGAATTTTGGTGGGCTTTTCCATTTGCCTTAATTGGTCTTCCTATGTTTCTTGCTTTATTTTATGGGGCATTTTCTTATATTTGTTTTCATTTTAAGCACAGTAATTTCTATCATCTTATTTTCTGTATTTTATTGTTAATTACAGAATGGTTTATTTCGTGGAGCTTTAGTGGCTTACCTTGGGCAATGGCTGGTTATGCTTTTTGCTTTTCGGATATTTTGCTGCAATCAGCTAGTATATTTGGTATATTTGGTTTAAGCTTTATTGCAATCTATATAGGATCAATGTTTTATGCTAAACAGTGGTTACAAACTAGATTTATTATGAGCCTTGCCCTCATTGCTAGCATGACAATATATGGGCATATTAGGTTAAATAATTTTCCTACTGAATATACGGATATCAAAGTTCGAATAATACAACCCTCCGTACAACAGCAATCTAAGTGGAGCCCTAAAGACTTTTGGCAAAATTTAGAAAGACAAGTTACATTATCTTCGCAAGAAAATGATGGAGCAACGCCACCAGATATTATCATTTGGTCGGAAGCTGCTTTAACGGTGCCTTATAATAATCCCTTAGTTTATAGTAAGTTAAAACAAGCTTTTGTCAACCCAAAGCAAATATTGATTATTGGCACGGTCTCTGAAGAAATTCAGCAACAACAATATAAAATATACTCTTCTATGATAGCCCTTAATAGTAGCATAGAAGAGCTATTTTCTTATTATAAATCGCATTTAGTACCCTTTGGTGAATATATACCTTTAAAAAACTTTCTCCCTATCAAAAAACTCACAGCTGGTGCAGTTGATTATTCTAAAGGAACCCGTAAAATACTAAACTTAAACCAACATCATTTAAAAATACATCCTTTAATTTGTTATGAATCGATTTTTTCTCATGATGTTCTTATAAATAACCAAGATGCTGATGTAATTATCAATATTACCAATGATGCATGGTATGGTAATTCTTCTGGGCCATATCAACATTTTGCTATTAATAAAGTTCGGGCGATAGAGATGGGTCTTCCAATGCTTCGTTCGGCCAATAATGGCATCTCAGCAATAATTGACCCCTTAGGAAGAACCGTTCAAAAAACAAGTTTAAATGAAGTGATTATAGTTGAAAATCAGATACCCGCTAAATTGTCAGAAAGTACATATTTTTCAAACTATTCTTTTATAACTACTATGCTATTGATACTATTAGTGACAATCTTGCAACTGATGTTATATTTAATATATAAAAAATCACTTTTTTAAATCGTTTTTGCTTGCATATTACTTCATCTAATAGTAGCATCCGATTCTGAAAAAGAATTAAACAAATCAATAGGAAAAAAATGTCTAAAAAACGAGGTAGCTCTTCAGAACAAAAAGGCAGGGCTGACGAAATAGATAAAGTAGTAAGTAATAAACTGAAAATGCGTAGAATTATGCTGGGAATGAGTCAACAAGACATTGGAAAAGCAGTTAATGTTAGTATTCAGCAGATTCAAAAATATGAGAAAGCTACCAACAGAATAGCTAGTGGTAAGCTATATACTTTAGCTAAGTTTCTAAAAGTACCAATCACCTACTTTTTTGAACATAATAATGATGGTGGCCAAGTTATTACAAATGCATTTGCCGAAGATCACGAAGAGTATGATGCAAGCGATGAATCAGTCGCCTCAGAAAAAGAAGTTGTGCACTTAATTAAAGCATTCAGCGATGTTAAAAGCCCACAAACTCGTAAGAAAGTAATTGAGCTAATTAAATCAATGGCCATTTAATTTTAAACTTAACTTATTTACAATACATACCACTTAAAAGCGTAGTAATATTATTATTACGCTTTATTCTTTTTAAAATATTTTTTATAAATAGTTGGTAATAGAGATAACACCCCAAGCGCAGCTAAAGAACCTATTATTTTAGGATTAAAGGCCAAGCTAAAAGAGAAATCAGGGTGATTTATAATCTCCTTCAGACCAACCCCCACAGAAGTAAAAATATAGGAAGCAGGAATCATCCCTAGAAAAGTAGCTGAAGCAAAAATATATAATGGAATTTGTAGCAATGCTGCGACTATATTAATTACCGTAAAAGGAAATATTGGCATTAATCGTAAAGTAATTAAATAAGAAAATGCATTTTCTTGAAACCCTTTTTTCATTTTACCAACAAAACGACCTATTTTACCATCCGGAGATACGTTTCTAGAAGCCATTTTGGTGCTCATAAATAAAATGCTTGCACCAATGGTAGCTGAACATAACGCCATAATCGTACCAAGATATTGACCAAATAGCAAACCTCCACTCACTGTCATGAATGTGGCTCCTGGGATTGATATTGCCACGATCACTATATAACAAATCATGTAATATGATGCTGCAAGTAATGGTTTGTTAATTATCAGAGTTTGTAGAGATTGGTAGTTATCTTTTAAAGATGAAAAGCTAAAGTAACTATGTAGGTTAAAATTATACGCCAATATAGATAAAAATAATATCGACATAATCGGTAAGTATCTTTTCAATTTATTCATAGCTAACATTTTTTACATTATTAATACTAGTGTATCTTATACCCTATACCTAGTCCACTTTAAAATAAATCTAACAATTTTTTGCATTAATGGGCTGAAAATCTTATCGGTATAAAAGCTACCCGCAACTCTCTTGTTAATATCATTTAATGTTGGGTATGGCGCGATACTATTTGCTATAGCTCCAATCTGTAAATTATTTTGAATCAGCATTACCCAAGGGTATACAAGCTCTCCTGCACTTGGTCCTAAAATCGTTACTCCTAAAACTTTACCAGATGGTGATACTAGAACTTTTATCATACCATTAGTTCGGTCTTCTGATTGAGCTCGATCATTATCAGTAAAGTCCATTTTTAATGACTTATATTTTATATTACCCTCTATTAACTTAGATTCAAGGCTACCCACATGAGCAAGCTCCGGGTCGGTGTACGTTACCCAAGGAATTGCTTGTGGGACTATTTTGGTATATAGGCGGAAAATACTATTTTTAATCGCAATCGATGCGTGATACCCTGCCGCATGTGTGAATTGATACCCGCCCGAACAATCTCCAATCGCATAAATATTACTCACAGAAGTTTGCATATATTTATTTACCTGAATTCCATACTCTGAAAAAGTAATGTTAGTTGCCTTAAGATTTAAATTTTTAATATTGGGACGACGCCCAGTAGCAATTAATAAATGTGACGCTTGAACTACTTGTTGTTTTTTACTAGAGTCTAAAAAGGATACCTCAACACTTTTAGTAGACTTGGATAATTGCTGGACCTGAACGCCTTCTTGCAAACTCACTCCTTCTGATACTAATACGCTTTTCAAACGAGAAGTAAATTCTGGCTCATCTTTGGGCAAAGCAATACCGCCCTCCAAAACTGTCACCTTGCTTCCCAAGCGATTAAAGCTTTGAGCCATTTCAATACCAATGGGGCCGCCACCAATTATAACCAAGTGTTTTGGTAGCTCCTTAAGATCAAAAAGAGTTTCATTAGTTAAGTATGGAACATCATCTATACCTTTTATGGGGGGTATAAATGCGTGGCTGCCAGTAGCAATAATAAAGCATTTCGCCTTAATTTGATAATTATCGGTAACCACTAGCTTATCATCTTTAAATGCACCACTCTCAAGAATAACTTGCACACCAAGCTTTTCAAAGCGCTCTACGGAGTCATTCGGAGCTATATTAGCAATAACCTGCTGAATGTGCTTATGTACTTTCTTAAAATTTGTATTGAACTTTGGTAAAGATTCTTTGCTAAATTGCGAGCTTTTCTGGTATTGGTGCGCAGTTTTTGCAGCGTGTATTAAAGACTTAGAAGGTACACAACCATAATTAAGGCAATCACCCCCCATAGCACGGCCTTCCAGCAAAACTACTGATGCTCCCATTTGAACAGCCCCCGCAGCAAAAGATAAACCGCCTGAACCAGCACCAATAATACAAAAATCAGGTGTTAATGTTTTTTGTGATTTCGTCATACTAATTTATATTTATTATATTAGATTAGTATGACTTAAATATATCTATGTTACAAAAGATAATGTATATTTTATAATGCAATTATTTTTCTACTATAGCAAATTAAGCTTCTAGATCTGCAAAAGGATTGTTATCTTCAACTAATTTTACCTCATCACACTGAGGCAACGTAGTCTCTTTTTGTGGCATAATGATGTTTTGGTAAACATGTACCGATTTAAAAACCCCCATACCCTTTAGATGTTGAATAAAGTCCATATCATTATTTTTTTGGGCTAAAAACAGAGCAACTTCTCCAGGAGTAGAGTAAGCATCGAACCATAATGGGCCCTTTTTATAACTGCTTGGGAAGCTCGTATCAATATTACCACCTTGTGCAATAAGAGACTTTATTGATTGATAATCAGCTCGATAGCAAGCTGAAAATAACGCGTTTGTAATTGATGGCTTCATTAAGCTATCAGATACATTATTTATTAATGTAAAAATTTTTGTTAAGCTGTGACTTATTAACTTAGTCATAATATCACTTGTTTATATTAATAATAAGCGGTATTATAGTTAATATTTGTTAATAAGTCAACTAGTTTTGTATGTGTTCGCTATATAAATTTTTATAAATAACAGATTTTTTGATTAGCTCATTATGTTTTCCTTGTTCAGCGACCTTTCCTTCATTAAGAACTAATATATCATCAGCTTTTTCAATCGATGAGACGCGGTGCGCAATAGAGATAACAGTTTTATCGCGCATAAACAGGTTAATATTATCTAATATTGCTTTTTCACTCTCGCTATCAAGAGCACTTGTTGCCTCATCTAATAATAATATTTCTGGGTTGTAAATTAAGGCTCTTGCAATAGCGATGCGCTGTTTTTGTCCGCCAGACAAACGCACGCCTCGTTGACCAATTTCGGTATCTATTCCTTGAGGAAGAGCATTTGCAAAACTATCAATATCACACATTTTAATTATTTCTTGAATGTCCTCTTCCTTGGCAGCAGGGTTTGAGAACAAAATATTTTCACGAATTGATCCAGAGAAAATCACTGGCGCTTGATCAACATAAGAAATTTTACTACGTAAATAATGATCAGAAATATGACTGATTTCTTGTGAATTAATTAGGATTTCTCCTGTATTATGATGGTAAAATTTTAGTAATAATTGTAACAAAGTACTTTTTCCTGAACCAGATTTACCAACAATAGCAGTAAAATCACCATGTTTAATTTTCAAAGATAGATTATTTAATACAGTGATTTTGGGGCGTGATGGATAAGAAAAGAAGATATTACTATATACTATATCTCCAGCTAAAGAGGTTTCTTCATTATTAATATCTGCATCATAATTAGTCGATGTATTCTTTAATTCTAAAATACGATCCAAAGCCGATATCGGACCTTGTATCTCACTAAACATCTCAGCGATACCACCAGCACTAAGACCTACCATAAAAGCATAATAGATAAATGACATCATCTTGCCAGAACTCATAGAGCCATCTATAATATCAAGGCTACCGATCCATACTACCATAATTAACGCAATAGATATTAATGATATGGCTAGAGCAAAAAATAAAGATCGTGTTTTAAGGCGGTTAGCGGCAAGGTTATTAAAATCTAAGGTTCTATCCTGGAATAATTGAGTTTGATGCCGTTGTTGGTTATAGGCATGAACGGTTCTTATTCCAACAAATATCTCATCAATATTGGCCGCAAATTCCCCTTGTTTTTCAAGAAATTGGCGTGATAATTTGCGTACTATTTTACTTATTTTCAATATTGGCAATAATAATATTGGAATACAAATTAGCGTTAAAATTGATAGTTTAGGGCTCTGAATGAACATGAATATTATCGCCCCCACTAGCATAATACTATTTCGGACAAAGAAAGATAAAAAATTAATGATTAATCCATTGACAAGTTCAATGTCAGAACTAAGTCTAGAAATAATATCACCAATTTTTATTTCTTCAAAAGCTGTCACATTTATTCTCAATAAATTTTGAAAAGTATCATATCTTAGTTTTGAGGAAACTTTTAGGGCTATTAAATTAATAAAATATGATCGAAAAAAACTGCCAACAGCAAATACTGCAATTAGTCCGCAAATAGTAAATATCGACTCATTAATTATTATTCGCTGGTTTGAAGAAATCCCCTGATCAATTAATTCGCGAAAGATATAGCCTATAGACAGCAAAGCCATAGTCACGCTAATTAACGCAATAGAAACAACGAATAACATTCTTAAATGTTGTAGTAAATAGCCTTGGAGTTCTTTGAGATTAGGGCCTAGCATTAGGATATGGTTACCTTTAATTCATTGCTTAATATTTCAAATAGATTATCTCCTTTGCGTGAAATCCATTTATCATCAGTATAAGAAAAATGAAACGGTCCGCTTATTGGAGATGATAACCAAATTTCTTTGGCAGCATTTTGTTTATTAATAATATAGGTTCCATCATTGCTAATAATCGATAAAATACCACCATTAACATCTATATCTAGTTTGCCTTCTGGGTCATGATTTTCTATTTGTTCTGCAATATCATTAATCACATTAATGGCAAAATCAGAAAAATGCGCTTCATTCATACTAACTTCTAATTATTATTTTTATTTTATGTATGGCTTTGTACCCTAAATATATGGCTACTCGCTCAATAATTAATTCTTGTTG
>JBMGNO010000052.1:0-7946 GCA_049739405.1 Rickettsiaceae bacterium | reverse complement strand
GTAATAGGCTGTAATATTAATATATCTTTAAAATTATGATCTATCATCAGCAAGCGCTCTAGAACATCACGGCAGATAAAATCATAAAAATCCGATTCGTTAACTGACGCTCTACCCAGCAACTTATTCTTTTTCAAGGTTTTTAGGTCAAACATTAACAAAAAATACTAATAATTGTAATTTTTTAGAATACAAAACAACATTACGAAAGTCAAACCCCTTATATTTACTCATAAGGCAGTATTGCTAAATAACAATTGATACAGAGCAAAAGAGAAGAGCTTGACTAAAAGAAATTTATACATTAAAAGGTAAAAACTCAAAGCTATTTTAAACTTAAAAAAACATGACTGCAAATTCTAAAGACGATATAAAAGAAGCAATATCCCAACGATCTGGTAAATCACCTCTTCACTTTGCTGCCATGTATGATAATGCGATTGCCATCAAAGCTTTACTACAAAACCATAATACTAATCCTAATAGTAAAGATGATAATGGCGACACCGCTTTGCATATTGCCATCAAGCTGGGTCATATAAAAAGTATTATTGTACTACTTGATCATCCACATACTGATCGCTACGCAAAAAATACTCAGAACAAAACCTCCATTGAACTAGCTACGGAGTCAGAAAACCCCGAGATTACAAATCTATTGAAAGAAATTAAGCGTGTCGATAATCATATCACAGATCAAAATATAGACGAATCCTTACATGTAGCAATTATCGAAGAAGATAAAAAACTAATCGACGCAATGCTGAATAATCCAAACATAGATATTAACGCGCTAAACGAAGCCGGGCAAACTGCCCTGCATCTTGCCGTCTTAAAAAATGATTTTAAGCTAGTAAATAAAATAATTAACCACCCTTTAATCAATCCAAATATAGATGATAATAACGGTAATACAGCGCTACACCTTGCTGCATTAATGGAGGAAGATGTTTTTTCTTCGGTATTATTTCATAAATATACTGTTATTAATTCTCAGAATACAAAAAAAGAATCTCCGCTGCATTTAGCAGCCAAAGTTGGAAACATCAAAGTCGTTATGCTTTTACTAGAATGCACTGATATAATACTGAACAATCAAGATCATAACGGAAATACTCCCCTACATTTAGCAGCAAAACTTAATCACTCAGAAATTGTAAGGCTAATATCTACCCACAAAAACTCTGATCTTAATATCGAAAATAATGATGGTGAAACATGTTTATTAATTGCCGCATCACATAATAATACCGACATTATTAATCAACTTAGTAATCACCATGATGTAAATCCAAACATCTGTACTTCGAAAAGTATAGTAACACTGCAGTCGGGCGATGTAGATCAGGCGTCAAATAGCGATAACATAATTTCCTTTAGCGATATGACAAACACTAGAACATTACCCCTGCAAGGAGACGCAGAACAAGGATTTTTAATGCCAGAGAATGAATCTTAACAAAGGATGTGATAATGACAAAAAACAAAAGAGAAAAATTAGTCCTAAAATGCACTTATTTAATAAAAAGCTACTTTCAAACCGAAGACTTAGAGGAGTTTCAAAATTTTTTAGACCATAATAATATTAACGAGCTACTAACATCTAATGGTGAAAATTTGCTACATAGATGTTTTAACGCAAAATATGGAGCGCAAGCATATTATAAAGTAACAAAATTAGCTAATTTTTTAATAGAGAATGGAGTAGATACAGAAGCTCTCGATAAAAATGGAAACACCCCTTATGATGCTGCTAAAAAAAGAAAAAACACTCACCTAGATCAGTTCATAAGACTAAAGCACAAAGAAAAGCAAATAGAGAATCAGAGATATTTATCCAAAAAACTTGAAACAAAACAAAAAGAGGAGCAGAGTAAATACCACCTCGAATTATTTCAAGAAAATGCCAAATTAACCCATAAAGTTGATGCGTTAAGAGATCAATTATTTTATTTACGCAAAGAAAATAAGAAACTTAAGGAGCAGTTAGGTAAAACCCCCAACCATTCTCAAGAAGACCTTTGGTCTTTTACCCCTAAAAATCAATTAGAATTTATAGATTTTTTTCCAAATCATGATTCAACAAACTCTTTCGATGAAATTAATTTATCCTTTGAGCCGTTATTTACAGATCATGATAATTAAATCCTATCAATTTATTGGTTTACGTTAAAATAGTTGGTTTCTATTGACATGCAGCACTAACTTGTTACCATTGGTAGTAGAATGAGGCGAAACAACCTCAACCAAAAACACCAACCAAATAATTATATTTTTAATTTCAGTTAAAGGTTGATTTATGACAAGCACTATAATAACTACATATACATCTAAAAAGATGAAAGACACAATAAGAATAGTTTTCAAACAAATGAGAGTGGGCACAGATAAATACTTAGAAACATTACAAGAATTTTTAGAATCTTATCCTCATACCGTAGTAACCAACCCACAAGGTGAAACTATATTGCACGTATTGCTAAAAAGAGGAAACACAAAAGACAATAAGGATTTTTATAAAAAATGCTTAAACACATGTCAGAAATATGACATTGATATTGAAGAAAGTTATGGTGCAATAGGACCAGTTACTAAATTATTAAAAAAACGTCATCCAGATTTATACGATAATTTGTATGAGTCTAAAGAAGAGATTTCTAATAATACAGAAAGAAGCTTAATAGCGCCTACTTTGATTGATAACAATAAAGGTAGCGCTCTTGAATTTCATGGGGACGTGCATGAGGCCGATATGTTACTAAATTAAATAACTGCGGTAACATTAAGATAAAATATTTTTTTGATATTAAAGAAAAATAATAGACTAATAAAATCAGTGTTATATGATGTGTACATTAAAAATTTAGCACTGATTTTCTTATGAATAATTCCCAAGCCAGCAATCTTAACCATCCTCAAGCTAAGGCTGTTGAACATATGGAAGGGCCACTATTAATACTAGCTGGAGCTGGCACCGGAAAAACTAAAGTTCTAACGCATCGTATTGCAAATTTAATAGAACTTGGCGCGGCAATGCCGCATAATATATTAGCCGTTACATTCACTAACAAAGCTGCAAAGGAGATGCAGGAAAGAGTCAATAACTTGATTCACGCAGATGGGCTGAATATTGGCACATTCCATTCAGTTGCAACCAGAATGATACGCTCTCATGCTCACTTGCTAGATATTAATATCTCAAGTAATTTTACAATCATTGACCAAGATGACCAAGTTCGTTTGACTAAAAGCATTATGATCGAGCAGAATATTGATATAAAGCAATATGCACCAAAGGCCGTGCATTCTATTTTATCGCGATGGAAAGACCAGGGCTTGCTGCCTGCTTCTGTCAGTGAGTCTGATATTTATTCACCAATTTTTGGCATCGCTAGAAATGTTTATAATATCTATCAAAATAAAATGCATGAATCGAATGCTTTGGATTTTGGCGATTTATTATTATATTGCAATCAATTACTTATTAAGAACCCAACTATATTAGAGCACTATCAAAATAAATTTCGCTACATACTAATCGACGAGTATCAAGATACTAATGCCGTGCAATATGTTTGGGCAAGGATGCTGGCAAGTAAGTATAAAAACATTTGCTGTGTTGGTGATGATGATCAGTCAATATATAGCTGGCGTGGGGCGGAAGTAAAAAATATATTACGCTTCGAAAAGGACTTTCCAGAGGCAAAAGTAATCAAACTAGAACAAAATTATCGCTCAACGCACTACATTCTAGAAGCAGCTGGGCAAGTAATTGGTAATAATAAAAACCGGCATGGGAAAAAATTATGGACTGAAGAAAAAACTGGCGAGAAAATTAAGGTAATATCATGTTGGAATGATAAAGAAGAAGCTCGTTTCATTGCCGCTGAAATTATGAAATTCACCTCACTGCAAAAATATAAGGCTCGCCAGATTGCTATTTTGGTTAGGGCCGGCTTCCAAACTCGTATTTTTGAAGAAATGTTTATTAGCAACGCTCTGCCTTATCAAATTATTGGTGGCCTTCGTTTCTATGAACGAATGGAGATACGGGATGTTCTTGCTTACATCAGACTATCTATTAACAATGATGACAACCTAGCCCTTGAGCGCATAATCAACGTGCCAAAGCGCGCTATTGGAAATGTTACTTTAAGAAAAATCAAGGATTATGCTGCTAATAATCAAATATCTTTATTTAAAGCCCTTAAGCAAATGATTGCTGAGAAATCATTGCGCGGCAAGGCTTTGGAAGCACTAGAGAAATTTGTAGATACCATTGACCAAGCCAGCATCAAATATGAAAAAGAATCTGCCTTTGATACAACAAAATTTATCTTGGAAGAATCTGGGTATTTAGCGATGTATAAGCAGGAAAAAACCGATGAATCACGAGCTAGAATTGAAAATATAAATGAAATGCTGCGAGCTATTGAAGAATTTGATAACATTATTGAGTTTATAGAGCATTCAAGCTTAGTTATGGATAATGATTTATTAGAATCGGATTTTGGCGGAACGGTAAAAATAATGACTTTGCATGCCTCAAAGGGCCTTGAATTTGATTTAGTCTTTCTTCCTGGTTGGGAGGAAAATATATTCCCTCATCAAAAAGCTCTGAACGAAGAAGGTGAAAAAGGCCTTGAAGAAGAAAGAAGAATTGCTTATGTTGGAATTACAAGGGCTAAAAAAGAGCTCTATATCACTCATGCAGAAAGCCGTCGTGTTTTTGCTGAATTCATCAACTCGCTACCGTCTCGTTTTCTAAAAGAAATATCACCTGATTTATGCATAGCACAATCATCGACAAATAAATTAAATTACCTAGGTTCTAGGCATAATTTTTCTATGCAAAACGATTTTTCTCCGCCCCCAATAAAAAAAGCCCCAGATCAGCTCATTAACCCACATACAAAATCACCGGGTAAGAGAATATCACACCAGAAATTTGGCACTGGTGTTATTGTCAAACGTAGCGGCGACAACCTAGAGATCGCCTTTGAAAAAGTTGGACTCAAAACTATCAAAGAGGGTTTTGTTAATTTACTATAGCACATTAGAATACTTACCTCTGTGGAGTTTTGACTTCTGGATCCTGCTTTTTATAACTCTCTGGAGCTAAATTTCTTGATGATTCCATAAGAGTTTGTAAATTAAGCTTTTTCTTTTCAAATCTTTGGGCATATTTCGGCTTACTAAATATATTGCTTAATATAGTTGAAATAACAAGCTTTGCAACGGTTGGACTTGTAACAGTTAATTTTATTATTGAAAAGGCGCATTTCAATAGCTTACCATTTTGGAAAGAGTTATATATTTTTAACAATTGCGGGGACTTATTTTTCAGAACTTTTAAAGATTTTTCGACGTTAATATTAAATTTCTTACCTAGCTGACTATTTGCCAAAAACTGATTTGCAACTACTTCCATTTGCTCGCCATGCTTTTCTAATATATTAGTAATATTACTAGCCAAAGCTTCTCGAACTTCTGGAGTTTCTAGAGCATAACCCAGCAAATCCATTTTAAAATCTGGCTTTTCTCCAGCTTTTCTTTTAATTTTATCTATATAGTTAAATAACTCACCTTTATGATCATCTAACAAGGAAACAAAGCTTTTTGTTATAGGCAATAGATCTGGCACCACATTCAATATCAATGAAGATGCATTATCAGCAAAAGAAGGATCTATATCTTCCTTTAAATACTTACTTATAGCATCAGACGTTTTACCCTCTAGTTCCATTTGGTTTTCTTTCAAAAAGGTTTGAGTATGCACAATCAAACTACCTGCGCTCTTTGAACCAAGTAATTTACTAGTGTTAGTTATAAACTCTTGAAATTCTACTTGGTGTTTTTTCTCGGACATGGTTGCCAAGTTTGAAGGGCGCTTATTACTCACATAATCATAAATATGCAGTATTTCTGGAGCCATTTCACTTACCAGGTTTAATGAATCTTTAACAACTATGTCTGCATTTTTTAAGTTTAAGACTTGCGATATGTAACGCACAACCAATCCTTTTAATTGTATATCCTTATCGTTAATCAAATCAATAAATACATCAGAGGAGGCAATTTTAACGATAGACTCTATTCTTTCTTGCATGTTTTGCCTACCATATGTCATCTCCATAACATTATTAATAGTAAAAGTGAAGTTCTCTGGAGATTTACCAACAATATCTGTCACTTTTTTTAGTACTGAAATCATTTTGCGGTTTAGATAATTTGGAGTAAAGCCCTTTTTCGCTAATTCTTGAAAAACTTTTCGCCTATTTTCTAATTTTTCTAATTGAACCTTGACCGTATGTGCCTTGATTACCTCTTGATGCTGTATCAAACTTTCTTTATCGCTTTGAATATTATTTTCTAAATTTTGTACCTCTTCTTTTCTGGCCATAGTTTCTTTTTCCAGCTTTTTAATACAAGCATGGTATTTTGAAGCTAGACCATTGTTATTTTCAGCTTTTTCCTTATAATTTTGTATTTTATCATAAGTTTTATTTAACTCGGGTTCAATTTTTAGTTTCTTTCTTTCTGTTTGTTTAATATTTTCTTTTAACGCAGCAATTTCCATCAACTTTTTGTTTAAATCATCTTCAAGTATCTCGGACTCTTTGTTAAGTAACGAGGCGTTTTCTTCTTTAAGTTTTGTAATCTCTTCAGCCATTCTATCTGAATCAAAAAACTTTTGTATGTATGCCTTATAAATATCTGGAACAAGATTGTTTAAAGATTTTTGTAATTTTGGTAGGTTTGATTCAAAAAATTTTGCGCCCGCTGGATCATTAATGGCTTTTAGAAAAAAAGCACGATCTTTTCCTTGCCCGCTTGAAATCTCCTGCCAAGACTTTTTATATAGAGGCGCAGAAGCCCCTAGTTGGTAGAAAAAATTAGGAAACAAAACCGCATCCATCATTGCACTAAAAATATTCTTTGAAACAAAAGATGTATCTGTTAAAAAATCTCCAGCAGACATTTTCTTTTCAAAAACTTTTCTTAAAGCAGGCTCAAGAATATCTGGTTTATTCAGCAGATATTCTAAATGCAAGTATAACTCATCGCGTTTTGTTATATATTCTTCTTCTATCATCATTATTAATTTTAAAAATTATTTATCGTATTAAATTTGAACCTTTTTTAGTTTCTCTATTTTTCCCCTTTAAAGAACTATGTGTTTTAGGACCTTGTTGAGTTATTTTTTTATAACCTTTTGCACTATCCCATATTTTTTTAGCCATAAAACGATTTATTTTATTTCCTACATATTTTACAGCCGTGTTTAGCACGGTCTCAGCAGAAAATTTAATCACGCTGGGCGAAAGAATAATTTTTGCTACATTCTTAAAAAACTGAAAGTATTTTTTTTCTTCATAAGCTTCTGCAACATCAATTAATACTGGCAGCTTCTTTTTAGCTACTTTTAAAGCATCGTTAATATTAACGCTTAATTTCTTACCAAGATCGGTTTTCTCTAAAACCCCTTCGGCAATGTGTGCCAAGCCATCAGCATGTTTATCTATTAAAGAAGGCAAGGTATGAATTGTATCTTGTAAGTGCGGCTGCTTAATAAGAACGCTTCCGGTTTTTATAATATTTTTTACCTTATCAAAATTATTACTACTACTGACAGAAACCTCAAGAAGCTTTACAAAATGCTCATTTGATACTAAAGACCCAGATAATATTTTTAACCCAAAATCTGTAAAATCTTCTACTACTGGCTTAACTTTATTAGACTCCAGAAGAGGCTCTCCGTTCTCTGATTTTAAACCTTCTATCTGCGGCATAGCAATCTGAGTGATTAACTTTGTCAAATTCTCATTACCATATATTTTACCGCCCGCTGATTTCACCGACTCTTGTAGCTCATCTTCTTTCAGAACTAATAATACGTTGCTTACAAGATCTTTACCCATACTCAACATTTCATCTTGCTTTGC
>JBMGNO010000051.1:0-8119 GCA_049739405.1 Rickettsiaceae bacterium | reverse complement strand
CCCATTAGCAGTATTGTATTTTTGAGTATAGCGTAGAGATTTAATGTTCACTCCAAGCGCTCTTGCATCTTCTAGGGTAAGTGCGATATTAGTTGCCCCAGTGTCGATTAGGAACTTAACATTTTGTTTGCTTTTGCCTTGAACATATAGATAAAAATGACCATCGCGACTCCGAGAGATCATTAAATTACCCTCCTGGTTGGACCAACTATAGGAAGGTATAAGCACTGCTAAAATTCGTTCTTTAAAGTCTATTATCTCGAAGCGAAATGCGTATAATATTATGCAAATAAAGAAAATAATACACCATAAGAATGAGTTTTTAAAAGTTTGTCCAATATTCATCTTAGACCTAGAGAAAAAAATAGTAATTAAAAAAACAAGTAAGATTCCTAAAAATATCAGTCTAATAAACTCTTCGGTCAACATAATATTACACCATTAAAATTGTTCAGCAGTTGCTTCTTTCCATAAATCTGAATAAGTTCCGGTGAAACCTTGTTCTAAAAGCTGCCCTTGTTTAAACATGGGGTATATTTGAGAAAAGCTTTTACTAGTGCTAAAATCAGTATGCCGTCTTATATGTAGTGGACTTAATTTGTCGGGATCATCTATTCCAAGAGCCCCAACTAGTTCAATAAATGAAAGAATAGTTCTCCTTTGAAAATTATGAACTCTTGTGCCTTTATCTTCAACATCTAGCGCAGACCATCTATGTTTATTTTGTGTTGCAACCCCTGTTGGGCAGTGATCAGTGTTACAACTTAAAGATTGAATACAACCAAGTGCAAACATCATGGCTCGCGCAGCATTGCAACAGTCGGCGCCAAGCGCAATTTTTGTTAATAAATCATATCCAGTCGCAATTTTCCCGCTAGCAATTAGGGATATATCTTGGCGTAAATTTGCTCCAATTAAACAGTTATGAACAAATGAAATAGCCTCATTAATCGGCGTTCCTAAGCGATTTGTAAAAGTTACAGGAGCAGCGCCGGTGCCACCTTCTGCGCCATCAATGGTAATAAAATCAGGTTTTATACCAGTTTTAATCATTGCTTTGCAAATAGACATAAATTCTTTTTTATACCCTACGCATAATTTAAACCCAACTGGTTTTCCCCCGCTTAATTCCCTTAAACTAGATAGAAACTCTAATAAGCCAATTGGAGTAGAAAATTCACTATGCATAGGTGGAGAAACTGCACTTTTGCCCATTTCAACCATTCTAATCTTAGCTATTTCTTCTGTGACTTTTGCTGATGGTAATATTCCTCCATGACCAGGCTTTGCCCCTTGTGATAGCTTGATTTCTATCATTTTTACAGCATCTTTTTGTGCATTTTTTGTAAAAGCATCAATGTCAAAACTACCATCTGGTTTGCGACATCCGAAATAACCAGTGCCAATTTGCCATACTAAATCCCCTTCATGCTCTAGATGGTAGGGGCTAATGCCTCCTTCCCCAGTATTATGAGCAAAATTACCAAGTTTTGCACCTTTATTTAATGCCCTGATAGCATTAGGACTAAGGGCTCCAAAGCTCATTCCAGATATATTTAGTCGTGATGATTTATAAGGCTGAAGACAGTTTTTTCCACCAATAGTGACATGTATATTAGAGTTTAAAACTTTTTTAGGTGCTAAAGAGGGGTAAGAAAATTGATAACCAATTTCGGTAATATTATTTTTTGTACCAAATGCGATAGTTTCGCGTGCGCCTTTAGCTTTACGGTAAATAAGTGAGCGTATTTCGCGAGAATAAGGTGCGCCATTACTATCACTTTCAACAAAATATTGTTGTATTTCTGGGCGAATAAACTCCAGCATATAGCGAAAATGACCAATAACTGGATAATTTCGCAATATAGTATGCTTTTTAGAGCAAATATCGCAGATCCCTATTAAAATATAAGGTACTATTATATATAATAAATATATAGCACTCGGTATAAAATAGGTAAGCACTAACGTTAATAAAAGACCTAATATTGATATTAAATAAAATACCCAGCGCATATCTTTATAAATTCCCTGCTATATTAACTGTAACTAATTATAAATATTAATTTATTTCGTAGCTAATGTCGAGATATTAAACCTTTATATATTATTAATCAATTTATATAGTTTCTAAAAAGTCATCCATTTGGGAGATATTGGATATACTATGTATAGTAAAATCACACTTAGATTTTTTAGCTAAATTTCCAAGCACCTTGCCTGGGCCAATTTCTACTAATTCAGTAATTCCTATCTTGGCCATTAGATTCATGGTTTCGCGCCACTTAACACTACCACAAATTTGTTGCTGTAGATTATTTCGTATTTTATCAATGCTATTTTCTTGCTGAGCTGTATAGTTTGAGATAATATCAATTTTCGGTATATTAAATGTCTCTTTTTCTAGGGCAAGAATCATTTTTTGTTCAGCATTTTGCATTAAATCGCAATGAAAAGCAGCGCTCACATTTAGTTTTATTGCTTTTTTCCGCTGTTCTTTTAATTTGCTGATTATTAAGTCTATATTTTTTGTATGTCCGCTAATAACAATTTGCCCATCTGTATTATCATTAGCTATTTGGCAAATGCCTTCAGTGATTGAGCCAGCTATGATAGCCTGTAGCTCATGAGGTTCAATTCCTATGCAGGCTGCCATGGCTCCAACTCCGTTAGGGCAAGATTCTTTCATAGCCTTTGATCTAACTTCTAAGAGTTTTGCAGCTTGCTCTAAACTCATGTATTTATTTGCGTATAGCGCGCTATACTCGCCTAATGAGTGCCCTGCAACAACAGAACATAATTCGCTAATATTCTTATTTGTTTTGTGCAGTATAGTTTTTAATATTGCAACAGAAGTAGCCATTATTGCAGGCTGAGTATTGGCAGTGTCGGCAAGTTCTTGGTTTGACCCGTGGAAAATAATTTTTGACAAAGGTCTTTTTAAATGTGAGTCCACTTCTTCAAATACTTCTTTTGCCACGTTTTCAGAGTCAAAAAAATCTTTTCCCATACCAATGCTCTGAGACCCTTGACCAGGGAAGATAAATGCTCTATTCATAGAATTAAGGGGTGTTATTATTTATTATTTAGTTTTATTATGAGAATTACTTCGGTTCTGTCAATTATTTTTACTCTGTTTGCCTTGGCAATTAGTTGCCAAGCAAGTAATCATGTTTTAAATCAACAAAAAGAATCCTTAGTTTTTCAGGCGATAAAGCAAAAAAAATGGAGCAAGGCTGCGAAGATGTCTCTCCAATCTAAAAACCAAGCCCTGCAAAAAATAGTTTTATCTCAGCGTTTTCTAGACTCTAGCTATAAGGAAAATAGTTTCATAGAAATGAGTAAATTCTTGATAAAAAACCCTTTATGGCCGCAAAGAGAATTAATTCAACAGAGAGCAGAGGCGTTATTAAATGATAAAATTGATCCTCAGGCTATAGTTAAATTCTTTTTATTAAAAAAACCTCTAACCTCAAATGGGCATAAGCATTATGCCTACGCAGCAACTGCTGTGCCGCAAAAAATACCAACTTTTCCTCGTATTATTAAAAATGGTTGGATTAAGGGTAGTTTTAATATTCAGGAGCAGAAAAAATATTATCAACGTTTTAAGCGCCTTCTAACCATTAAGGAGCACCGGCAAAAGATAGAATATTTATTGATGCAGAAAAAAATTAATGAAGCTAAAAATATTTTTCAATATATAGATTCAGACTCTAAAAGGTCTTTTAATGCTCACATAGCTTTGATACAAACCCCTGATAAGTCAAATATAATTATGCAAAGCTTGCCAACGAAAATTCACACTCCCGGCATCATTTACCAGTATTTATTTAATATGCGTAATAGTAATATTAAATCAGATCGAGTGCATAAGTTAGTGTTATCTATAAAAGATTTTACCAGATATGGTGATGAAATATGGTTTATGCAAAATTATATAGCGCGTGAGTATATTGATAAAAAAAGATATCAAGATGCGTATCAAGCGATTAGTTTTAATATGGCTAGAACCAGAGCTAATAAGAGTAATGCAGAGTTTTTGTCTGGTTGGCTTGCTCTAGAGAATCTCAAAAAACCTAAATTAGCTTTGAGGCATTTTAAGAATTTTAATAAAATAGTTTCTACGCCAATTAGCAAGGCGCGAGGAATGTATTGGATGGGCAGGGCTTACGATGCTTTAAAAGATAAAGAAACCGCGCATAGAGTATATAAACGTAATGCCGCAAATTATCCTTACGCTTTTTATGGTCAAATGTCAGCAATTGAAGTGGGTGTAGACAAAATATCGATACCTAATAAAGGTGGCGTAAAAAATTATAAAATTGCGCCAAATTCCAAAATATTGACTGATAAGTCGCAAATCTTTAGCTCCACTCTGTTGGTAAGTAAATATGGTAAGAACTCGTTAGCTCAAACTTACATTAAGCAGGTAGCAAAATTGATAAAAAATCAGCAAGAAGCAAAAGATTTTTTGTCTTTGCTAAAAAGAAACGAAAATGTACATCATGTTAATTGGTATGCAAAGCATATTTTACATAAACATATTATGCTAAAAAGCTCTAATTATCCTTTGGCGTACAAAAAGCAAAAAAGAGCAATAGAAGCTTCGCTAGCATATAGCATTGTCAAGCAAGAATCATCTTTTTACAAAGGGGCAATTAGTAGCGCTAATGCTAAAGGCTTAATGCAGTTATTAGACGAAACGGCTCATGATGTTGCAAATGAACTGGGAATAGAATATTTTAAAAACAAACTGTTGAAAGACGAGGCCTATAATATGAAATTAGGAAGCGCCTATTTAGGACAGATGCTAGAGCGCTTTGATGGGTCTTATGTGCTTGCTATTGCGTCTTATAACGCTGGTCCGCATAGAGTTGACGAATGGATAGAGCGATTTGGCGATCCAAGAAAATATCATAATTATCGTTCTGTTATTAACTGGATAGAAACAATACCTTATTATGAAACAAGAAATTATGTTCAGAGGGTATTGGAAAATTTTCAGGTTTACAAGAGCATTTTATTCCCTAATAATAAATTTAGGATGAAACATGATCTTTTAGGAAGATGATGTTTTGTAAAATTAAAAATAATTTTTTAGAGGGAGTATTATGACGAAATTAAATTCAGGAGATAGAGCGCCAGATTTTACGGGTCTAATTGCAGATAATAGTGAAATAAAATTATCTGATATAGAGACAAAATATTTGGTATTATATTTTTACCCTAAAGATAATACGCCTGGATGTACCGTAGAGGCCAATGACTTTAACGATCTTAAAGATGAATTTAGTTCTTTATCAGCAAGCATAGTTGGTGTTTCTAGAGATAGCATTAAATCTCATTGTAAATTTCGTGAAAAATATAGTTTATCTTTTGATCTAATCTCAGATCCAGATGGTATTATCTGCGATAAGTATGGGGTATGGGTAGAAAAGTCGATGTTTGGCAAGAAATATATGGGTATAAAAAGAGCTACATTTTTAATTAGCAATGGTGGTGAAATTATTCATATATGGCCATCTGTTTCAGTTAAAGGTCATGCTTCTGAAGTGTTGTCTTTCATTAAAGAATTGTAAGAATTTTATATTTTATTTTGCCGACGATTTGTAAAGAGAATTTTGAATATAAAAATTAAAATGGGGTCAATTGCTATAGATTTTATTTTATAATAAACCTTGTTACTAACGTAAATAATCACCAAGGTTAGCAAGAAGCTATATAATAAGTCTGCTGGGTAGTGCATTGCAAGAAATATTCTTGATAAAGCGATGATGGGTACAAACCAAACTATTATAAGTTTTGCAAATGAAGATAAATATTTCCAGCTATAATATGTGATAATCAGAGCCATGCCCGTATGGGCACTGGGGAATGATGATAAGCACCTTTCCCCGCTCGTATCAGCTATATTAGGCAATAAGTTGGGGTCAATTGAGCAGTAAGGTCTTGGTAAGTTTACACCAAATTTTAAAGCGGCAAAAGTGAGTCCAAAGATAGTGTAGCATATCCCAACAGGTATCATCTTATAAGCGGTAGTTTGAAAATATTTATAATCTTTGTTTGTAGATAAAATGATATAATATAAATATCCGCAAACTATAAAGTAAGTCGCTGCAAAAAATTCAATAGATGCAATTGGCGAAATGTAAATTAATATTTTTGATAATTGCGCTTTGTGAAGCAGTTGATTAATGTATGTAAACAGATTGCTATTCATTCCATTCCAATCATAAAAAATTCTGTATAGCATAATATCAAATTATTTTTTCTTTCTAGTATGGGATATTAAATTTGATTGTAAACCAATTTTACTATATTATCTTTGTTTTCGAGGTAAGTGGTGATGAAAAATTACTTTGCTAAGATAAAACCCTTGCAATAAGAAAAAAAATTGGTTATAGTTGCTTGAAATTTTTCATAAATATTGGTATTTTTTGTTAAGATTTTTGGCAGAATTTTCAGTATTACTATAGTTTTTAGAATTAAAAGAAGAAGTAAGTAAAAATGGCAACAATTAATCAGTTAGTTAGATTTGGCAGAAAAGCAAAAGCTAAGTTCACCAAGTCTCCAGCTCTTAAATCAAATCCTTTTCTGAAGGGCGTTTGTACTGTGGTAAAAACAGTTACCCCTAAAAAGCCTAACTCAGCTTTGCGTAAAGTTGCAAGAGTTAGATTGAGTAATGGAGAGTATGTGAATGCTTATATACCTGGTGAAGGGCATAATTTGCAAGAACACTCTGCAGTATTAGTAAGAGGTGGTAGAGTCCCAGATCTTCCAGGTGTGAAATACCACATCGTGCGCGGTGCTTTGGATACTCAAGGTGTTAAGGATCGTAAGCAAGGACGTTCTCGTTATGGTACTTCTTCGAAGGGAAAATAAATAAAATTTGATAATATAGGTTAAAAAATGTCTAGACGTCACGCAGCTGTAAAAAGAATCATTAATCCAGATGCAAAATATAATAGTATTTTGTTGTCTAAATTTATTAATAATTTAATGCAAGATGGAAAAAAATCACTTGCTGAAAAGATAGTGTATGGAGCTTTTGATAAGCTTGAGAAAAAACATGGCGCAGAAGCTATAAAAACATTTAATGATTGCATGAGTAATGTAAAGCCATATGTTGAAGTTAAATCAGTTAGAGTTGGTGGTGCTAACTACCAAGTTCCTTCTCCAGTAGACGAGAAAAGAGGTTTTGCGCTAGCAACAAGGTGGGTTATAGATGCCGCTCAAAAGCGCTCGGGCAGAAGTATGATTGACAAATTAGCAGATGAATTGTTTGATGCAGCAAATAGCCGCGGTGTTTCAATTAAGAAAAGAGAAGATACTCATAAAATGGCTGAAGCTAATAAAGCTTTTGCTCACTTTGCTCAAAGGTCATAAGGAATAAGGGGATATTATGTCTAAGAAAATTGCTTTATCAGATTATCGTAATATTGGTATTTGTGCTCATATTGACGCTGGTAAAACTACAACTACTGAACGTATTTTATATTATACCGGTAAGTCTCATAACATAGGTGAAGTTCACGATGGTGGAGCGACTATGGACTGGATGGAGCAAGAGCAAGAAAGAGGTATAACAATTACTTCTGCTGCGACTACTTGTTTTTGGAATGATAAAAGAATTAACATTATTGATACTCCAGGTCACGTTGATTTTACCATTGAGGTAGAAAGGTCATTGAGAGTTTTGGATGGAGCTGTAACAGTGTTTGATGGCGTGGCTGGTGTTGAGCCTCAGTCAGAAACTGTTTGGAGGCAAGCTGATAAATATGGTGTTCCAAGAATGTGCTTTGTTAATAAAATGGACAGAGATGGGGCCAATTTTTATAGATGTGTTGACATGATAGTTGATAGGTTAGGTGCTAACCCATTAGTTATTCAGTTGCCAATCGGTGTTGAAAAAGACTTTGAAGGTGTTGTTGATCTGGTAAAAATGAAAGCTGTTATTTGGGCAGGTGGAGATTTAGGCGCAAAGTTTGATTACGTAGAAATACCTGATGATTTAAAGGATAAAGCTCAAGAATACAGAACCAAATTGGTTGAAGGTGCTGTGGAAGTAGATGATGCGTTATTTGAAAAGTATGTTGGTGGTGAAGAAATCACGGAA
>JBMGNO010000050.1:0-8145 GCA_049739405.1 Rickettsiaceae bacterium | reverse complement strand
AACTCCTTCTACTGCTACGCCTGAATTTCCTAATATTTCTGGATCGACATTTAATACTTCTACTGCTGCTTCTACTGCTGCTTCTGCTTTTTCTGCTTTTTCTTTAGACATATTATTTTCCTCTTTTGTTGATTGATTGAGATCATTTGTAGATTTAGATCTTATTTTTTTCTTACTAGCTCCTGCCCCCTGACCCAAAGCTTCCGATGAGCTATTAGTTTTTTTTAGGTCTAGCTGCTTTTTTTTTGACACCATACCTATTAACCCTCTATATTTAAAATTAAATTAACTTACGAATAAAATTGTAACTCAATTTTTTGCAAAAGTTAATATTAAGAACAAGGAGCTTAGTATTAAGAAATTAACCTGTTGTTAGCGTGCAACAGATTAACTTTTGCCTAACATCCTGCTAAAGGCTTGATGTTTCAGCCTACGAACCTGTAAAGCAATACGTTGATCAGTAAAAAAACTAGAAGTTCACGCGTATATTAAGCGAACCACCAATACTTCTATAGCGACGAGCAAAAGCGCTATTTATAATTGCTCCATACTCCACATCATTTTTATAAGCTTTAATAGCAAAACCTAAATTACCATAAAATTGATGGGCTTTATGCTCAGTATCATCTGGCAGCTCAAGACCCTCTATCGTACGAGCAATAACATCCTTATCACCAATCAAATCATATCGCACCGAGCCATGAATTTCTGGAATCAGTTCAATGCCGCGTATATCGAATTTATTACTCTCAAACTTCAAAGATGCAATAATATCAAATTTTTCTCTAGTTTTCTGAGCGTGGGAACGAAGAGGTGTTGGCGCAACGCCAGTTTCTTGGTAAGAATCATCGCGAATTGCTGTGAATGAAGCGCCTAAAGCTGGGGTTATCACGCTGTCATTATTAAACTTATATTCCTTAGCTAATCTGGCTTCGGTGGTGAATAATTTTGCTCTATAATGGCCATTAGCAATACCATATTCTGTATCAGAGATCACCCTCCTTTCTTTATTGTCTACATCACTAACACCAACAGTAATTAGTCCGCGTAAAAACCAATCTTTATTTAAATCAATATTTGCATATCCAGAAAACATATACGAATTAATTTTTGTTCTATCGCCAGATTTATCATTTTTATGTTTAATTTGAGCGTTCGAGTAAGCAAATGAAGCGCCAAGAATTACCTGATCATCAACCTTACCGTCAAAACCAACAATTCCACCATAAGAATTACTGCTATACCCAGAGAAATTATTTTCAGCATTTTTAATCGTCTTTGAATAAAATGGAGAAGCCCAAATGCCATACATAGAGTCTCTGTCTCCAGAAGATGGGGCCACATCTTCAAAATCCACTTGTTCATAGATCCTGGTCCCATCAATCCGGTGATTCAGCTGGTTTGTTATATCGTAAGACATCCCCACTTTATGCTGAGTAACTTCTTCAGAGGTAGTATTAACGATCCTAGAAACCCCTTCTTGCACATTTTCTGGACTTAGGGAGTTTAATAAATTAATCGTACCTTCCCCTGGCGTTCCAGGTTCGAAATTAGCAAAAGCCTCAGCCACGTCACTATTCGTACCGCCAGAGGAAATTACCTGGGCAACATCTGTTTTAGCAACTAGCTTCAGGTGATTAGAGCTTATTTCATTTTCCCAATTAACAAACGCACCACCACTATTGGTAATATTAATAATTGCTGCGCTAAGATTAAGCTCTCCACTAGAATTCTTGCGTATTAACAATAGCTCAGTATCGTTTGGAGGAAGCGTAGAAAATTGCTTGATATCAATATTAATATTCCCTTGCAAAGACAAAGATGCGCCACTACTTGCAACTAAATTACCCGCCTCTCCTGAATTTGCATCAATACAAATCATAGATTCTTGAACAACAGAATCTCCTGTTTGAAAAATTAAGTCATGCTCTGCGATATTTAAAATTGCATCGCTTGCATTTGTCACCCCGTCAAACACACTCTCAGATAGTAAAGTTAGTTTTGCATTATTAATATTTATATTATTTGCATGTAAATCAGAGCTAATGTTTGACTCAGACGAAGGCTCTATAAAATTCACCTCATTTAATTTAAGTGAAGGGCTACCAACCTTTTTGGTTATATCTGTATTATTAAAATATACCCTACCATTACCAGAAACATTATCTGAAAGTAAATCAGCATTAAGGGAAGCGCTACTAAAATGACCTTCTGAATCTGCTCCTTGCAACTTAATGCCATTACTAACATTAACCACCCCATCAAAATACGCTTTCTTATCAGTTTTGATAATCAAGTTATTACTATATACATCACCAACCCTGCCATCTTCACAAAAATTCAATAGTTTAAATTGCTTTACCAGCGCTCCAATATAACCTAGAGTCATAATATCTGAGGCTGCGTAAGACCGATTAATAATAATAGTCCCTTCATTACTAACTTGTGTAGTTAAGTTAAGTCCTGATAAATCATAGTTGATTGTTTGCAAGTCAATAGTCTGGTCTCCATTCATCTGCATATTACCAAATCCCGCTATATTACCCATAAGATTTTGACTTGTATTAATGCTTATCAATGAATTGGTCGAACCCTTAGAATTAGTAATATTAGTCGCCCCAAGATCAGAATTAACTATAATACTACCATCCGTAGTAAAATCTAGAGTCTCTGTGTTCAGACCACTATTAAACCTCACTTGACTTGCAGAACTTAGTTCAATCGTTTGAAGCGGAGTATTTGCACCAATTTCACTATTAACCTCAACATCACTTAAATTACTAAATCTAAGATGTTGATTATCAAGTACGGATGAATCTATAGAATCTGCATTTACATCAGAAAGTAGTTCTAATACTGCATCTTTACCAGAAATAACAACTGCACCAAGAGGGTTTAATGCGCTACCAAGCACCCCTTCAATAACCGCGTTTCCAAGAAAATTCACATTTCCATCGCTACCACCTGTTGAGTTCAAACCGCCTATTATTTTAAAATTATCATTAATGTTAATTATTCCAGAACTGTTGTTTAATTGAACTTCACCAATATAATCACCAGCACTTAATGTCACATTCTTGCCAGCTTCGCCTGCAATAATTTTACCAATATCAGCCTTGTTACTAGCGCCCAAAGCCAAAGACCCATCACCTAGGAACCTAATCGAAGCAGATGAACCATTGATAATACTAGTTGTATTTATTATCTTAGCATCTGCAACATTAACTAATCCACCTTGCAAACCAAAATCAATATCACCAGTCATATCGCCGTTTAAATTTAATGTACCACCAGCGCTGAACTCTACATTTGAAGAAAGCATGTCGGATGTTGTAACGTCAGACCCAGCGTCTTTAATGTTAAGATTAATCGACTTTACGCCCTTGTTAAAAGCGACTACACCATTACCATTTACGTTAATTTCATTTAATGCGTTTGTTGCTCCGACTATTCCATTAATTACTCCGGAACCCGATATATTCAGAGCACCAGCATTACCGGTGCTGCTATCAATATTTCCTATAATTGTCTTCGTATCAGCTAAATTAACTTCACCATTATTAGCTTTAAAATCAATATCACCAGTCATATCGCCGTTTAAATTTAATGTACCACCAGCGCTGAACTCTACATTTGAAGCTAATGTACCGCCAATATTAACGTTTATATCGGAACTTTGTATGGATAAATTATTTGCTGTTACGTTCTTGCCCGAACCCAAGTTAATAACACCTGTCCCTAAAGCATTAATATTATCAATCAGATTAGTAGCACCAACAACACCGTCAATCGTTGAGCTACCAAATAGATTTAGCGTTCCTTTTAAAGATCCGCTACTATTGATGTTTCCAATTATTTGTGCACTATCTGAAAGGTTGATAACTGCCTCATTTCCTTCAAAATCAATATTTCCTATAAATTGCTTATTTACATTAACTTCTGCATTAGCTTGAAAAGACATTTCAGAAGTGGTGATACCATTTAATTTGATCGTATCCGCATCAATAATTGTTATTTTACCTGAAGTAATGTCGCCTCCTAGAGTTACTAGACTTCCAGATGAGTTGAGTTTTATCTCTTTGATGCTATTATTTTGCCCGATATCAGCATCACAAATAATATTTTCCCCCTTAAACGTCACCAAACCATTATTTGCATTTATGCCATCAACACTTCCAAGGCCGCGGTAATTATTACCATTAGCATCAAATATTATTTCACTATTATCAAATAACTCGATTGGAAGTAACCCTCCAACTGCTTTGCCTCCAGAAAAATTTGTAGTAATTCTGCGACCAATAGTTACCTTAACGCCATCTCCCGCTGTGTCAATGAATGTAAAGACGCCTGGTGCTCTGGACCTAGTATGAATATCACGAATGACTAAATTAGTGATATTACCAGTAACACCGGTAAAGTTACCATCATACCTCAAATTTCGGTTAGTTCTCCACTCCGGCGCAATACCCACTCCAGATATAGGATCGCCATAAGGCGCATTATTTACCACAAAATTATCGGCAACAATTCCTACTGCTGTTGCATCATGAGCTCCTAAAGAGGCAACTAATGATAAACCAGAGATAGCTGCTAAAAAACTTTTTTTATTATCTTTCATACTAATTTTCCTTTTACGTCTAGCAATTGAATATGCTCTATATTTAGGCGACACTTTACCAATTCAGTTACATTTTAACAAAAGAATAGCTCTGCTATTAAAATTAAACTCTTCCAAGGCACAATATTGAGACATTTAAGCAACAAATCATTAACAAAAAGTTAGTTGTAATTTACTATCCTTAATTTTACCTACATTCAATTAAAACCCTTATCTTTTCTTAACTTTCGCTATTGACAATTAATTTTTATTAAGATATTATGCTCGATAAGGTTAATTTTTTGTTAACTAATTCGTATAACTAAAAAAATAATAAGAATATGAAGAAAATTATATCAGTTTTAGTATTAGCATCGCTTACTCTCGCCAGCTTTAGCTCTTTAGCGAAAGTTTATGAATCAAGCCCACGAAGTAAGGTCAGAAGTTTTGGTGACTACGCCCAAATAATTAACCCATTAATCGCTGGTGGAATAGCCTCCCAAGAAAAAGGTTTTGGTCATTTTGCTATTATTTACGCTCAAAGTATGAGTGCTACACAGCTAGTAAAGCACGTATCAAAACAAACAAAATGGAGGCCAAGCAAAAGGCCTTCTATCAAAGGTAAAACAGATCGCTACGAAGGCATGCCTTCTGGACACACCAACTCAGCTTGGATCGGAGCTTCTTATGTGCGAGTATTCTCAGAAGATTATAAATATATGTGCATACCACTTTATATATCAGCTGCAATCACTGGCTATAGCCGAGTGCAAGCAAGACGACATACTACCTCTCAAGTGGTATGGGGAGCTATATTTGCAGAAGCAACAGCTGAGCTTAACAAGAAATTAAACTGGAGCACTAACTACCGCTCTGTAAATATTATTGGCGGAGAAAGTGGCGGTTCATTATTATTTGAATTTAAACTATAACGCATCAAAAAACAGCAAATAAAAAAGCTCCTGTGAAATTTACAGGAGCCTTTTTTATTACTAAAACCAGTATTTTTATTACTCTACCTTCTATCACCAAGAAATCTTAGCAAGAACAAGAACATATTAACAAAGTCAAGATACAGAGTAAATGCACCCATAATCGAAAGCTTTTGTCCCATCTCACCGCCACCTGATGAGTAATACATAGATTTAAGCTTTTGCGTATCCCAAGCAGTCAATCCCATAAAAACCACTACACCAATTAAAGATGTAGCAAATGTAAGGGCTGAACTTTTTAGGAATAAATTAATAACTGATACTATTATAATACCAATTAAACCCATCACCATGAATGAGCCCATTGAAGTCAGGTCTTTTTTTGTAGTATATCCATACAAACTCATAGTACCAAACATTGCCGAGCAAATAAAGAATGTGCGCGCTAAAGACTGGCCAGTATACATCAAGCCCAAATTAGATAGGGACATTCCCATCGTTGCTGCATAGACCCAGAATAATGTTTGCGCTGTTTTGACCGACATTTTACCAAAACCCATAAAGAAATACATTGCGATTCCCATTGGAACAAAAGTCATAACCATTCCAAAGCCAGACATCCCTACATGTCCGTTAGGACTGACGTTATACATCAGGTTTAATAATGGCGGGAAGTTCAGAGTAGCAAAAGCAGTTGCTCCGGTTACTAATAGCGCCAAAGCCATAAAGTTATATATTTTGAGCATATAGCTTCTTAGCCCTTGATCAAATCCACGACTATCCTTTGTCGTAAAAGTATTTGTGTAGTCAATCATATTCATTTACCTCATAAAATAATATTTATACTTAATAATATAGTTATATTTTTATATTTTTTCAAGCAATATAGCCAGAAATAAAAAGAAAGCCAGGTCTTTATTTAGTTCAAAGTGCGATATGCAGTGATTTTTTTGCCGTACATCCATATCAATAACTGCCCAAATCATTATAAACGCCCAAATCGTAATCAAAATAATACCAGCAATATTTAGTTTCGCATAGAAAACAAAAGTAAAAATAAATAAAAACAATAAATACAAACCGATAATGATGGCTTGATAATTCATATGCTCAATTGCCATAGCCATCGACTTAGCGCCAATTTTACGGTCACCTTCCATATCTGAAAAACCATACAATGTATCATATGCCATAGTCCAAATCACACACCCCACATATAATAGCAATATATCAAACGATAGCGAACTTTGAACTGCTGCATAACCAATCAGACAACTTGTATTATAAGCAAAACCTAAAAAGATTTGCGGATAGTATGTAATGCGTTTCATAATTGGATATGCAACGATCATCATTGCAGAAAAAATACCCGTATATATTGCATTTGCCGGAAGAGTTAATAATATCATCAAGCTACTGCACGACAATACGACTAGAAAAACCCAGGCCTCTATTTTGCTAATTTCACCACTGGCTAGTGGCCTCATTTTGGTTCTTTCCACTACCCTATCAATATCAACATCACATATATCATTAATAACGCATCCTGCACCTCTTGTCACAACACTCCCTATGAAGAATAATGGAATATACCAAAAATCTGACATTTTCTCATAGCCCAAGACCAAGCCATAACAAGCTGTGAAGAATGGTATGAGATACCCTGTTGGTGCGTGCAATCTCATGAGTCGGCAAAGAGCTTTGACTTTTCCAGGCCCTTCTAAAAAAAACATAAACTACCCCTTAACTATTATTAATACAATATAGATAATAGCCTGATAAAATATAAGAGCAAGTTTTTTTACAGACTGTATAAGAATATATGTCGCCCATATAACCAAAGAAAAAAATTTAAAACAAATTGACGTCTATCAACCCTTAATGTAGTGTAGCGAATATTTTATAACTAAATGGACAAAATAATGACTAATACAAGAGACGCATGCGAACTAAAAGAAATTACAGGGATCGTAGTTTGCAATTTAGATGATAGTGATGGGGCTAATAGTGATAGGGATAATATTATCAACAAATTATCAAAATGCTCTAATTTAAAAACGCTTATTTTTTGCAATTTAAAAAGTCAACATATTCAGAAGATTTTCAGTGAACTCCCAAAAGAAATAGCGATACATAACATCCATGCAAAAATAATTCAATCAGAGTTAGGTTTAGTTAATATATCTAATTCATTAAAAGGCTACCATTTAACTGAACTTAGACTTAATGGCAATATAATCACACGTCAAGACATACAAGGATTAGAAACCTTCCTTAAATACATCCCCTTAACAGAACTTTTTTTTACATTTAATCATATAAAAAATGAGGGAGCTAAGGCTTTAGCAAATTTATTAAATGGAAACAAAACGTTAACAACTCTTGATCTTAGCACAAATAATATAGGCGATGAAGGCTCTGCGGCTTTAGCGGATTCATTACACGAAAATACAACATTAACAACTCTTGATCTTAGCGAAAATAATATAGGCGATGAAGGCGCTGCGGCCTTAGCAGAATCACTAAAAGAAAATACAACATTAACAACTCTTGATCTTGTCGCAAATAATATAGGCGATGAAGGCGCTGCGGCCTTAGCAGAATCATTAAAAGAAA
>JBMGNO010000049.1:0-8249 GCA_049739405.1 Rickettsiaceae bacterium | reverse complement strand
TTACGCCTAACTTACCTGAAAGTGGGTTGTAATTTGCACATTCTGTTGAAACTTCATTGTCTATAAATATTTCTCTCTCCTTGCTATTATCAAGAAATTCTTGAGTTTCAATACATGAGTTACGAGATTGCTTACCGTCGTTTGCTAAAGTAATGTGCTGCACAAACTGATCACGGCTTTCTCTATCCAAACATTTAAATACCAATCGTGCAAAAGACTCGCCCAAACACGTAACACCATCTATATTAAAATGTTCATTGATTGATTGAGATAACTTTTGATTCCACTTCATCCGTTCTTTATCTAAATGTTGATTCATGTTGCCATTTTTTAGGTAAGATGTCCATGAAAGCTCTACCGCGTTTTTCATCTCATCTCTGTAATTGTCGTAGGGTAAATTTGAACTTTTTGATTCGTGATAATAATATTTTATTTTCATAATTCTCAATGATTAATTTAAATTAACAATAAAACAAATATTATCAATCAATCAAGTTAAGTCAAGTAATTATTTATCTAACTTTTTGCACTTGCTGAACAACCTTTTTCATTTTTAAAGTGTTGATAATTTGCTCTAAGTGAGCTGCTGACTTTACCTCTATATCAAATGCGATGTCAAAAAAGTCAACATTTCTGCCTTTAACTTTAAAATTGGTTATATTGCCTTTTTCTTTTGCAATATCACTTGAAACAACAGATAAGCTAGAAGGCTGATTAATTAAAGAGACTTCAATTCTACCAATAAAAGGAATGTTTGTTATATTATTATCCCAAGTTAGTGGGATAATTCTTTCTGGCATGCTTGTAAAGTTCTTCAACGACTTACATTCACCAGTATGTATAGTCACGCCGCTTCCAGTATGAATTATCCCAACAATTTCATCACCTGGCAGTGGGTGGCAACATTTTGCAAAATGCATAGCCATTCCCGCAATAAGGCCATGTATTGGAACTTTATTTTCCTCGTTTTTATTATTACGCTCTTTCTTTTTTTTAAGCATTAATAATGATAAAGCAGCGCTTAGCTTATTTTGTTTTGGACGTACTTGTTTCAGAACATCTTCGCGACAGATGCTGCCCTGACCAATCGCATATAGAAGATCCAACCTTGATTTATGAAAAAATTCACAAGCTTTATCGAGAGCTTCTTCTTCATTTTCGATTTCTTCTGATTTAAAAGTTTTATGAATTAGGCTGCTACCTAGCTTTACATATTGGTCATATTGCTGCATTTTTAGGGTTTTGCGAATTTCTGAGCGAGCCTTGCCAGTAACTACAAATTTTTCCCAGTTTGGTGAAGCAGTTTGCTTTTTTGAGGTGATTATCTCAACCTGATCACCATTGACTAATTCAGTTTTTAATGGAACAATAGAGCCGTTGACTTTTGCACCAGTACATCTATTTCCCACATCAGAATGCACCATATAAGCAAAGTCAACTGTAGTGGCGCCTTTAGGAAGGGAGATAACATTACCTTTTGGTGTGAAGCAAAATACTTGGTCATAATACATGGCCATTTTAGTATTTTTAAGAAATTCTTCTGGGGTAGCATTATGATCAAGAATCGATAATAATTCTCGTATCCATGTATATTTTTTGCCGTCGGCATTATCTTGATGATTTTGCTTATAGCGCCAGTGAGCAGCTAGGCCAAGTTCTGCAATATCGTGCATTTCCTGGGTACGAATTTGTACTTCAATTTTACAACCAAATGGTCCGATAATCACTGTGTGTATTGACTGATAGCCATTATTTTTAGGCGTGCTGATAAAGTCTTGAAAATTATCCGGCACCATTTTATATGTACTATGCATTAATCCAAGTACACGATAGCACTCCTCTACCGAATTGACAATAACTCGGAAAGCGATAATATCAGATAGCTGATCGATATTAACGTTCTTTTGTTTCATTTTCATCCAAATAGAATAAGCGGTTTTCTTTCGCCCATACACCTTAGCGCTTGAAATAATTGGATAAATTGTTTTTGATAAAGAATTAATAATATTTTCAATTGCATCGCCAGTATTGCCCACCACACCTTTAAAACGCCCAAGGATCGATTCACGCACTTCTGGGTGAAGCACTTGGAAGCAAATATCCTGTAGCTCAATTTTAATTTTCTGCATACCAATACGCTCCGCTAATGGGGCGTATATCTCCATTGTTTCACGCGCTATCCTTTCTCTTTTTTCTGGTTTTTTTAAGAAGTTAATTGTGCGCATATTATGCAGCCTGTCGGCTAGTTTAACTATTAAAACGCGAATATCATCACTCATCGCAATTAGTAATTTACGAAAATTTTCAGCTTGACGAACATTATGGGCTCGAAATTCTATCTGCGTTAATTTTGTTACTCCATCGACAAGGCGAGCAATATTTTCTGAAAAATGATTTTTTATATCTTCATAAGTAAGGTCTGTATCTTCAATTGTGTCGTGCAAAATTGCGGTAATTATTGAATCTGAGTCAAATTTTAATTCAGCAATAATTTCCGCAACATCTATGGGGTGGTGATAATATGGTTTTCCGGATGCTCTTAATTGTGGACCATGATATTTAACGGCAAATTCTATTGCTTTTATGACCATCTTGCGGTCAATTTTAATGCCGTAAGATTCATAACGATCAACTATTGCATTATAATCTACTTCTTCAATGCTCATAAATTCATTTTTTATATTCTTTGCTTCTATAGTAAAGCTTTCCTAATTTTTTTCAACTATAACAAAGAATTTTGCTAACTAATTATTATTTAGTATATTTATAGTTGATTTTAAAAATTAATCTTTTATATTGTACTAAAATTTTTTAACTTAATTTGTACAAATGGAGAAAAAATATGGGAATATTTCCTACAATATTCAGGGAATCAAAAAACTGGATTGACGAGAACCCTAATTACGTATCAGTACTATGCGCAATAACTAGCGTTATTGGTTGTGGGATTATTGTGCCACAGGTTATGCCCGCATTAACTTTAGTTTTCAAGGCCAAAATAGGCTTAGGTTTAGTAGGGTTAGGAGTAACTGGTATTGGTGTGAATGTAGTAAATATAGTAGTAAATGAGGCAATGCCAACGCCAAAAACAGAAGAAGAAACGGTTTTGTATAAAAAATTATGTGCAGAAGAAGCTGCATTAAAAGCCCTTGAGAAGCAAAATATTTCAAGTTTATCGGCTAAAGAAAAAATTGAATTGCAATATGAGTTACAAGAGCAAGAAGGTAGGGTGCAGGCGATGAAGAATAAAATACGATCTACTCATAAACTAAATCAAAAAATTCTTAATGAAGTGCAATTCGATCAAAATAGCGCAGCTGTAGAACCAGAGAAAGAAAATGTCGTTGAAGATCAAGCGGTTAGTGTTTCGGAAGAGTCTTTACCAAGTTACGACACCTCTATAAAGGCCGAAAAAGAAATTATTCCTGTAGTAATTAGTGATTATCAACCTTCTGAGGATGAAAATACAAGCGATATGTTTGGTGAAAGTTCTACTATAGAAGAAGAGTTATAAAACTAACTCTAACAATTGTTGTATAGTAAATTAAAATGCCCTTGATTTTTATAATTAAGGGCATTTTTCTTGTTATAGGCAGGTTTCGCCTACGGAAGGATTTAGTGAAAGCGATCGACTCCCCACGGCATTGGCCGCAAACACTTGAAAATAGCAACGGTGTGTAAGACATGCTTCGTAATAGTTATATTTGTTCAGCTAATCTTTTTGCTTCGTCATCAGAGGTCAGTGGGTTTACGAACTCATCAAGATTTCCTTCGCGTAACACTTCGTCAATTTTATATAAAGTAAGGTTGATTCTGTGGTCGCTGATACGGCTTTGCGGAAAGTTATAGGTTCGTATCCTTTCTGATCGATCACCTGAGCCAATTTGTTCTTTACGAGACGAAGCTCGCTCTACTTCTTTCGCTCTTCTTTCCTCTTCGTAGATCCTAGAACGTAATATTTTCAACGCTTTTGCTTTATTTTTATGCTGCGATTTTTCATCTTGAATTGCTACTACTACGCCAGTAGGAACATGCGTAATGCGCACTGCAGAGTCAGTGGTGTTTACGTGCTGGCCGCCAGCACCCGAAGCTCTGTAAGTATCAATACGTAAATCTTTATCTTCAATTTTAATATCAACTTCTTCCGCTTCTGGTAATACAGCGACAGTTGCTGCAGAAGTGTGAACTCTTCCGCTTGATTCTGTTTGCGGCACTCTTTGAACTCGATGAACACCAGATTCATATTTTAATTTTGCAAACGCGCCATCGCCTTTAATTAAGGCGGAAGCTTCTTTGTACCCACCAACGCCAATTTCAGTAATAGATAAAGTTTCAAATTTCCATTTTTTTATGGAGGCATATCTTTGATACATTAAAAATAAATCAGCTGCAAACAAGGCCGCTTCTTCCCCCCCTGTGCCAGCTCTTATTTCAATTATAGCGCCCTTACTATCTGCTTCATCTTTTGGCAGTAAAGCTAGTTTTACTTCTCGTTCAAGTTGGTTTATTGCAGTATTTAATGCACGAATTTCTTCTTCTACCATTTCCTTTGTTTCTGAATCTAAGTCATCCTCTTTGAGCATTTCTTCTGCTCCAGTGAGGTCGGATAAAGCTTTCCTATACTCTTTAATTTTTTCTGCAACTGGTTCAAGTTCGGAATAAGATTTTGATGCTTTGACAAATTCATCTCCGATAATGCCGCTAGATAGTGACTCAGATAGTTCTTGTACCCGATTTAAAATTTTATCTAGGTTGTTTTGAAAGCTCATTATTTATTTCCTTTTTGATTAGCAATATAACTTTGTGCAGCTGCAACTCTGGCAATTGGTATGCGATACGGTGAGCAAGAAATATAATCAAGACCTACTTTATCAAAAAACTTAATAGACTCAGGGTTTCCAGCATGTTCTCCGCAAACGCCCAAAGATATTTTTTGATTGGCTTGACGTCCTTTTTTGGAAGATATTTTGATTAATTCTCCAACTCCTTCTTCGTCTAAGATAGCGAAAGGATCATTTTGAAAAATTCCTTTTTCCAAATAGCTAGGCAAGAATGAGCCAATATCATCACGCGAGATTCCATATGTTGTTTGCGTTAAGTCATTTGAACCAAAACTAAAATAATCAACATGCTGTGCTATTTGGTCTGATAAAATGGCTGATCTTGGTAGTTCAATCATAGTTCCTAGTTTTATATTGAATGATATTCCTGTTTCTTGCTCCTTATAAGCTATTATATCTTGAATATATTTTTTAATAAATATCAGTTCTTTTACTTCAGAAACTAGTGGAATCATTAGCTCTAAATATGATTCTTGGCCGGATTCTTTTTTGATCTCAATAATAGCATCTAGGATAGCTTCAATTTGCATTTTATAGATTTCAGGGTGCGATACCCCAAGCCTACAACCTCTATGTCCAAGCATTGGGTTTGTTTCGTGCAGCTCTTGCAAACGACTTTCCACTGCTCCAAAGGATATTTCCAAGGATTCGGCCAAGGATTTTTTATCATCATCACTAGCTGGCAAGAATTCATGAAGAGGGGGGTCTAATAGCCTGATATTTACTGGTAAACCATCCATAATTTTAAACAAAGATCTAAAATCCTTTGCTTGCATGGGCCTTAGCTTATTAATAGCATCTTGTCGTTTTTCGTTGTTTGGAGAGATAATCATTTGCCTGATTAATGGTATTTTATTATCATCAAAGAACATATGCTCTGTGCGACATAAGCCAATGCCATCGGCACCAAATTTTAGGGCGACATTAGTATCAAGAATAGTTTCTGAATTTGACCTTATCTTTAATCTTTTTTCCTGATCACTCCATTTTAATATGGTTTTAAATGCATCAGAAAAATTAGGTTCAACTAAACTAGCCTGACCTTTTATTATATTCCCGCTTGAACCGTCAATAGTAATTAAATCACCTTGTTTAATTACCAGCCCATCCTGAGTAGTGAAAAGCTGATCATTTTCATTAACTTTGATGTTATTAACTCCACAAACACAAGGTGTTCCAAGGCCTCGTGCAACAACAGCTGCGTGCGAGGTCATGCCCCCGCGTGCTGTTATAATTCCTTGTGCTACGTGCATGCCTTTAATATCTTCGGGGCTAGTATCATTGCGTACTAAAATCACTTTATGATGCACCGACATTTCTTCCGCTTGGGTAGGTGAAAACACAGCAATTCCCATTCCTGCACCTGGTGAGGCGGGTAGTCCTTTGGCAATTTTCTGTGGATTCGAGGTATAGTCAATGGTAGTGTGCAAAAGTTGGTTTAAAGATTCTGGGTCAATAGACATTATAGCATTTTGCTTGCTTATTATACCTTCAGACACCATATCGACAGCAATTTGTACTGCGGCAGCAGCTGATCTTTTTCCGCTGCGGGTTTGTAGTAAAAATAATTCTCCATCTTCAACGGTAAATTCAATGTCTTGCATATCAGAAAAATGCTTCTCTAAATTGTCGCATAGCTTAGCAAGAGAATTATATTGCTTGGGCATTAAGTTTTGCATTGATTGAGCATTATCTGTGCTCTCGATAGGAAAAGGAGTTCTGATTCCAGCAACAACATCTTCGCCTTGAGCGTTAATAAGATATTCACCAAAAATAGATTTTTTTCCATCTGAAGGATTACGCGTGAATACTACTCCAGTTGCAGAATTATCATTTTTATTGCCAAATACCATAGACTGAATATTAACAGCAGTGCCTGATATATCAGAGATATTTTCACAGAATTGTTTAATACTTTTAGCTATAGTGATATTTTTTTGCTCCAGCTGCGGCACTTCTTCTACTGGCTGCGGCGGGACTGCTTCTGGTTTAGGCAGTTCTGCTGGTTTAGGCAGTGCTACTGGCTGCGGTGCTGCTTCCTCTATTGGCTGTGGTGCTTCTTCCTCTAGTGGTTGCGTTGCTTCCTCTACTGGCTGCGGCGCTTCTTCCACTGGCTGCGGCGCTTCTTCCACTGGCTGCGGCGCTTCTTCCACTGCCTGTGGTGCTTCTTTCACTGGCTGCGGTGCTTCCTCTACTGGCTGCGGCGCTTCTTCCACTGCCTGTGGTGCTTCTTTCACTGGCTGCGGTGCTTCCTCTACTGGCTGCGGCGCTTCTTCCACTACCTGTGGTGCTTCTTTCACTGGCTGCGGTGCTTCTTCCTCTATTGATGTTTGCTCTTCCATATTACTCTCCTTTCCAAAAAATATTTCGATATATATAGCATACAGTGAATTTCTAGTAGTATTTTTTTGCTGCAATCGCTCTACTGGCTGCAACGCCTCTTATGCCATTGATATTTACTCTACTAGGTTACTCTCTATATTCTATAAACAAATCATTTTGCTTATACATAGCCCATAGCAAATTAATAATTCACTGTAAAATTCACTAAACTCAACCTCTAAGGGCGAATCGCCTCTTGAATTTAACGCATAAATTATAATTGGAAAAATATATAACAATAGGGGTTATAAAACACAAGTGTTTTTTTAATTTTTTTATAAAAAAATCTGATGACCGCGTGTTTTTTCAAACCGTATTAATAAACTTTTTAACGACTCATAATCATTTAATTTGCCGTTAACTAGCCATATTTTTGTTGAATAAATGACTACTATAATGTATACATATTCAGTAACGTATTAATTTTTTTACAGTGTCTTTTGAAAATGAATAAGCTTTTATATTATTTCGGTAAAAATTTAACGGAAGGGGACGCTTCAATGAAAAGCATCCTTGGTGGTAAGGGTGCTAATTTGGCGCAAATGTGCAAATTAAATTTACCCATTCCACCTGGATTCACTATATCAACTGAGCTTTGCCAAGAATACTCTAAAAATTCAAGTATTTTTACGCAACAAATCGTAGATGATATCAAATCTTATATAGCTAAACTCGAACAAGAAACAGGTAAACAGTTTGGTGGCAATAACCCACTACTACTATCTGTTCGCTCAGGAGCAAAAATTTCAATGCCAGGGATGATGGATACCATCTTAAATTTAGGTATCAATGATGAAGTTGCTGATAGGTTATCAAAATTAACTAATAATCCACGTTTTGTCTACGATTCATATCGTCGTTTCATTGAAATGTTTTCAACAGTAGTGCTTGGAATACCAGCTTATCATTTCGAGGAAATATTGGAAAACTGTAAAATAAACAACGATTACGAAAAAGATAGCGAGTTAAGCGTTCTAGATTTACAAGATTTAGTTGTAAAGTATAAAAATATAGTCAAAAGACATA
>JBMGNO010000048.1:0-8711 GCA_049739405.1 Rickettsiaceae bacterium | reverse complement strand
TATACTCTATTTTTTTGCAATTATTTTGTTAACAGTGCCATATATCTAAACTTTACGGCTCGATGCGATTGGCTGGCAATGTTATTTGGGCAAATGATATTACAGAAAAAAACCTGGTGGTGGCGATTATCAATATAGTATCACTATGTGGCCATCACTACTTCTGCGCTAATGTGTTTGTTATCATTAATATTAACTCCAAGCAATATTTGTTCAAAATCTTTTGGTATAGGTTTTAAATACTCCTTTTCATAAATTTGCTTAATCGCACCATCAGCATCTTTTTGATTATATTTTAACTCAACAATCATTGATTTTTTCTTATTTTCATCGACTAATAAAAGGTCAGCTCGTCCTTTACCTAAATATACCTTTGTTGCAAAATGTGTAATTTCTTTTAGCTGCAACGCTACATAATTTAAAACAGAGTGTATTAAATCCTCGTTCGGATGTAGCGTTTTTTCACCATCATTCAGATTTAATTTATCTTTATCAATTTTTTTGAATTTAGGAAGCCTAGTAAATAACTCCGTTAATTTCTCTACAAAATCATTTGTGCTCACAGCAATGTCTTTATCATCATTAGCGTCCAACATTAACTGCATTTGATCAGTGACACCATGAAATAATAGCGGATTGATATTATATAAGGCTTTGTAATGACTGAATAATTTAGCTGATAATTCGCTTTTGATTTCTTTATTTGCCGCAATATAGTAGTTATCTTTATCTGATTTTGTTAAATAACCAGCTAACAAAAGATAGGACAGAAGAACTTCTTGTCCGCGCAATGTAATCTCATAATTACTGCCCAGAGATACCATTTTCCTCAGCTCACGATAGTTTTCAACATTTAGTTCTGGTATTAGACTAAAAACAATTTCGTTCTTTTCTTCGGATAACAAAATTTCAATTATCTTCTGAATATTTTTATGCTTTAATAACGGGGTTATAAAATTAATATTACCGCTTTCTCCCCAATAATTACGCAAGATATCACTTGGAACAAAAGTAAGATTATTTGCTTTATAATATCGATGTTTTGAAACACATTTAACAAGCGACCAAGGGTTATAAATCTCTAAACCACCAATATTATAGCCATTATACCAATCTTTGATTTTTGTTGAAGTTTTCTCGTCTACACCATAGGCTTTTAAAAAATCGTCCGCTTCTGCTTGAGTAAAGCCATAATATTTAGCAAACTCAACGTCACCAGTACCAAAATTGCTCAAATTGTTCAGACCAGAAAATATATTTGCCTTTGCTAAACGAAACACACCAGTAACAATGCCTTTGTCAAGATATTGATTATTTTTTAAGGCTGGGCTCAAGAAATCATGATATAAATTCACTATTTTGTTTAGTTCGTAATCGTTTATAAATAAATTAATATAAGCCTTATTGATCGCAGAATCATATTCATCAATCATTATTTTTGACGTCCTACCATGATGCATATATAGCAGTTCGCTTAACATAACTAAGCTATCATATACATCTGTAGTATCTAAATTTTTAAAAGTTTGAAGATTGACATAATTTTTAAAAGCTTCTTTATCACTAGCGCTAATTTTATTACTGTTCAATAAATATAAATGCTTGGAAAAGATCTTACGTACAGCCCTCTTCAAACCATCTAATGCATTATCATAAGAATCACCTGGAACATCTTTTAGATCAAGATAAATTACCGGAGATTGTCCTTGGATTGTCATCATCTCACAATTAGATGAAATATTCAAAGGCATCAATTGATCAGCTTTTCCAAATTTATTTTCAATAAGGCCACCAGCAAATAATTTATAATTATCTGTATTTTCTTTTTCTAAAACATTACCTTGCTGATCAGTTTGTATTGAATGAAATGTTGCCAGCATATCGAGGTTGACACTTTTGCCCCCACCTTCTTGGAAAAGTTAGGAGCATGGTTTTACAATTAGTTGATTCAATGTTTTCGATGAGTTTGGTTTTATCTACAAATACTGTGCTTTTAGTTACCAACTCTGTAAAATCAGCATCTTATAGTCGTTGACGGATAATCTTTATGATCAGGTCTGACACTTAGATAATTATCTCTAACCGCAATACAAAACGGTCGATAACCAAATGCTAACATTGTGTTTGGTTTATTTAAAAAAAAATTATTCGTAAAAGCTTTTCTAAAAACAAGGCTCTTTGACATAATACTACTCCATAATACCCTAAAGTTAAATCTAATTCATAAGTTGATTTTACAATATACAAGGTATTTATGCAAACTTTTAAATTTAAGGTTAATACCAAAATATACTTTATTATTTTTAAAATATACCAATAGATAAGCAGGGAATTTTGAATAAACAAAACTAACATTACAGTTTACTTCGCTTAAATATTATGCTCTAGTAATATTTAACTTAGAATTTAATATATTAGATCAATTAATTTTATTTGGAGCCATGCTATGAAATATAATGATGCAAAATTACTTTTAGAAAAACTAATTGAAAAAACAAAATTAATTATTACTCAAAAAGAATTTCAAAATTCTAATGTTATTCCGCTTTTTGATAAAATAAATCAATTCATGAACGAGCTAGAATTGAATAGTAACTCCGCAAAGCTTTTGCAAGTACTTGATAATAAGGTCTTTAAAAAATTAGTAAAAAGGCATTTCTTATTACAACAAAAAAGCTTAGCCACATTATTCTATTCAATAGCTACACTAAACTATACCAAAAGCCTAATCACCAACGAGGCTCAACATTACATCGATGGAGCGTCTTATTGCTTATATACTTGCGGTATTCTTGATGATGTGAAGAACATTTTTAAAAAGCAGCTTTCTTGTCAAGAGCTAAGGAAAAATAATTACAAATTACTAAGCAATTTATATAGCGCTTTAATTAACCGTTGTACATTATTACCAAATTTAAGTAAATATAAAATATTTGACAAACAATCGATAAATGACTTCTCAAGAAAAGAAACTATACTTAATATCAGAGAATCTACTAATAGAGAAATAGAAAAAGCCATAAACTACAGAAATCAAAAAAAAGATAAGCTATATGTTGACATCACCAAAAATATATTTGCTAATATCTCTGATACAATAAAAAATTACTTATCTGGCTTGTATGAAACAGCAGAAAAACTGATTGGACTACCACCTTGTCAATATGCTGTGGTTGGTTTGGGGTCAATGTCCTCGCAACAAATTACTTTATATTCTGATCTTGAATTTTGCATATTAACTGCTAATGAAGAATATAAAGATAGCTCTCTGCCAAAAATTCGAGAATATTTTACAAACTTAAGTTATTTAGTGTGCTTTCAAAATATTTGTTTAGGTGAAACAGTAGTACCAATAAGCCATTATGACTCAGATTTAGACTATGTCATACAAGCTATTAACTTCGATTTAGGCGGAAAAACTCCACTAGGCAGAAAAAATAAACCCTATGATTTAATTCAAACGGTAGATAAAATAGCATTATACTTAACTGATATACAAAAATTTGAACACATAGATAAGAATATTACTATATTACAACAATTTTGCTTTGTCTATGGATCTCAAAATTTATTTGATGAATATCAGATAAAGGTACAAGAAATCATGAACTTCCCTTCAGTTGATGATCCAACAATGACTAATGCTCAATATAATGCATATAAAACATTACAAATAGGAGCAACTGAAATAAATTATATTGACTCCAATAAAGATTTACATGCAGAAACTAAAATCACAGGTAATTTAGAACAATTTAATCCAGAATTTCACAATTCAGTACAAGGGCAATTATTCAATGCAAAACAAAATATATACCGACTTCCTGACAGATTTTTGTATCAACTAATCAAGTTTTTTAATTTATATTCCAATAACATATGGGATGCATTAGATAGACTAAAAGATTCTAATAAGATCAGTGAAATAGGATGTTTGAATTTGAAAAAAACTTTATCGTTTGCTGTATTATTAAGGGCTCAAATTTATCATTATTATGGATACCAAAAAGAATCTATTGCTTCTGTCGGTAAAAGTGCAAAAAAATCAGAAAAAAAAGCAAAATTATTTCGACTAAGTAATTTAAATCTTAAATCAGATGGAGAAGTATTTGAATTTTTCTATTCGGCTAAAGAATTATATCGTATTTTATTGGAACATTGCAAATATATTGACAGTAAATCGCAAGATACAAATTATATGCAGATAGATATTAGAAATGAAAGTTTTTATGATGATAGTATAGAGAATCAATTTCAAATTTGTGGACGTCTTATGTTATGGCAACAAGCTAAAACTATGATTGAAAATAAACTACAAGCATGTCCAAATTTAGCACAAAAAAATCAATTGATTAATGTTCTGTATGCATCATGCTGCCATAAATTAAAAGAATATGATAAGGCTAAAATTTTTTTTGATAAATACCTAGAACACACAACAAATCATCCAATACATAATGATATACGAGCTCGAATATATATTGATTTTGGAATTGAATCTCAGGAAAAAGGTAAATTCAAAGAAGCTTTGGATTATTTTAATAATTCTTTAAAAATAGTGCAATCAATGGGAGAAAATACTGATAATAATCTATTAATAACTGCAATTTTGATGATAGGTTCAGCATATCATAACACAGGTAGGTGTAACGATGCTTTAAAGCAATATGATAAGGCTTTAGATATTTGTAATAATAATAAAATCGCAAATATACAATCTATGAAAGGAGTTATTTATAGTAATAAAGGTATTGCATATAGAGAGTTAGGACAGTATAAAGAATCTTTCAAGTTCTTAAGAAAATCATTAAACATATATCGAGAATCATTAGGTAATAGACATTTATTCGTTGCAGCTGCATTAAATAATTTGGCTTTAGCACATTTTGCAAACACAGATTATATTAAAACAGAATTATACTCTTTAAAATCTATCCGAATAATGAAAAATATTAGCCTGGGAAATCATCCATGTGTAGGAGTCTTTTACAACATTCTTGCATTATCTTATTTTTATCAGCAAAAATATGCAGATGCAAATAAATATGCCATAAAATCTTGGAAAATATATAAAAATACTTCTTTGGAAGAATCTGCTGATGCTGCATTAACTGTAAATACTATGGGATTGATAATGCAAATTAAAGAGCAACATAATGAAGCATTAAAAAGGTTCAATCATGCACTTGTAATATTAGATAATTTAGGAAAAACTAATCCTAGTGAGAAATTACAAATTATATCTAATGCAATAGAAGTATCAAAACAAATGGGAAAATATGGTATCGCCATTAGATATGCTAAAAAAGAGCTTGAAATATTAAAAATACATTTAAAAGATGATATAAAAATAGGTCTATCTCTTAATCAAATTGGTTTTTTTTATCGTCTTAAAGAACAATACAAAGAAGCGTTGAAATATTACAATGAATCTTTGGCAACATTAAATAAATGCATTGAAGGAGCTAATCTAGATAAAGCAGCTGTAATTCATAATATTGCCGCGGCTTATATTTTAAAGAAAGATGTAAAAAAGGCCATACCATATCTTGATCAATCAGAGCAAATGTTCAAAGCTTGCCAAGCGGTTGATAATTTAAAATATGCATTTTGTTTGAATGATATTGGCATTGTATTACATCATAAAGGGAAGAATAAAAAAGCAAAAAAATATTATCAAAAAGCATTAAAAATGTATAAAGATTCGGGCAATGAAAACCACCCAGATACACAAATTTTAATTACAAACATCGAAGCATTAGATAAAGGGGAATCAATGTCTTTATATTCAAATCCAGATGAAGCAATATTAGACCTTTATTCTAAAAGTAATGACGGCATATTTGGCAAGATGGCTGGGAAATTACTTAAAGCTTCAGATTGGGTCGATAATTGGGCTGAGTCTGACAGTGAATAATTCACTATAGCACTGTTAACAAAATAAATAATACAATTTAGGGCATTGCTAAATAACAATTGACAACAAGTTCTTGTTAAAAAGCAAAGTATAGGGAATGTGTTATCATATCAATATTTTTACTATACCTCTTGGTTTTACGATTAAACCTTGCAAGGTAGTGGCGTATTAATGAATTGAACGATTCAACTAATGAAGTTTCAGCTTTTGTGGTGGTATGATTTTCAGAAATTATGTATTTTGAAAACGCCTCATAGGCGCCGGTGCATAGCTATTCAATGTTATACCGCCTCTCTAGCCTTTGGGCCAGGGGGGGAAATACGAGGCAAAATCACGATTTTTTGTTACTTCGAAATCAATAACCTTATTTCCGTTTCGGTCAACAGTAAGCCATACATATGCTCTTTGGGTCTTTTTTTGTAATAAGTGAAAAGTTCGTCTACTTCAACGATTGCTATATCTCGAAGCTTGTCAGGTATGGGCCTGCGCTTCAACTCCTTTCTAATGAGTTCTGAGAAGTGGTGAATCCAATATATTATGTGGGTTAGAAACTTTCTCCAATCGCTCTATAGACCTTATGCCAATACCTTCAAGGTACATAGAAATTACTTTTAAGCGTTTCTTTAGACCGTGTTTTAGCCTCAGGTCACCTTCAATAAACGTAATCGCGCAGCTTTGGTACTTATATCTCTGTGCTCCTAGCTTATTCTTGCCGTTCTTTATTAATTTTGTATTACCAGAAACCTTGCAATTAACCATTTATAAAAAATCTTTTTCACAGAATCACTAATCTTTTATTCTGTGTCAACTGTTATTTAGCAATGCCAATTTGTGAGTGGAATTAAAGCTTGTAATATTAATTTATATTAGCTAAAGTTGATTTAAGATAATATAAATGAGTATGGAAGTTTATGATAAAACGTTTTTCTGATAAAATCCTTTTATCAAGCGAAGAAAAAAAAGCTTTAAAGTTTATAAAAGAGTTGGAAACTATTATTGAATCTCCAATCTCTCCTTATGGTTATGGCAGATTAATGGTCATATTACAACAAGACTTGCCTAAAGATAAACTTATCAAACACATTGATTTAATTTTAGATAATTCTTTTGATGATAAGCAATACGATGTTATAGAATTATTATTGAATAAATATAAAGACCTAATAAAACCAAGTAATCTTGATTCAATTTTTTTTTCATCTTGTATGGATAAGAAATACGATATTATAGAATTTTTATTGAATGAATATGAAGATTTAAGGCAGAACAGCTTAAATTACATTAATGTTGCGGATATTAAACTAGTTAGCTTATTTTTTAAATATGAAGTAAACCCCAATTTGCAAGTTGATCATTTTAGTGCAGGGAAAATAGAAAAATATAGCGCTTTATATAAATTTATATTTTATTGCTATAAACAAAAACATCAGTTAAAAATAGTCGATTTACTATTAGAAAATAAAGCTAATCCAAATTTTCAAGATCCTAAATATGGAACCAATTGTCTAGAGTACTGTGCCTATAATAATGAAGTTCAGCTAACAAAATTATTGCTAAAATATAAAGCTAATGTTAATATACAAAACGAATCTGGATATGCTCCTATTCACAAAGCATCTGATAGAGGCCACCTAAGCATAGTAAAACTTTTAATAGAATACAAAGCAGATCTAAATATAAAGACACTAACAGGTCTATCACCTTTGTATAGTGCGAACATACAAAATATTGGCGTCATGAGACTATTATTAAAAAATAAAGCTTTAATTAACGAACAATCTATCAATGGAAACACCCCTATATTTCAATTAGGGCTTTATTGTCATAATCCGGATATGATTGAATTATTTATAAAAAATAGTGCAAACATTAATCACCAAAACCAAAATGGTGACACAGCTATACATCATTTTTTAGGTGGGCAATTAAATTCAAATAGGGCTAAAATCGTTAAATTATTATTAGAAGACAACGCGGATATAAATATATTAAATGATAAAAAAATAACCCCTATCTATAAACTAGTTACACACATAGAATCAAAAAAACTTTTTCCTAGGCATACTATATCAAAAGAAATCTTAACGTTTATAGCTCCGTATTTAGATGAAAAAAATCAAGAAAAAACTTTAAAATTTATTGAAAATAATAAAAACAACGCAGTACAAAACGGTTATTATGCTAATATCTTGGATGTTGCTCGCATCATAAAAAACCCTAACTATGCTTTGTTAGTTGCTATTATAGAAAAGGATTCAGAATCTATCGAATATCTAGCAAGATCAAATCATAACGGAAAATTTCATTTAACTCCTGAAATTATAAAAGAAGTAGAAAAAATCATTCAAGATAAAAATAGTCCAGAAAAATTATTACAATCTTTGTCTTTATTCAATCCAAGGCAAAAATCAGCAATGCAAGTAATTGAATATAAAGATGAACCGCCAGAAGAATTATCCAAAAAATTTATTGAACAACTGCCAGGAGATTCTTTAGATATAATTCCTCAGTTACAATAGCAATAGAATCATTTGCAAAAATTTAGTTTAAACGATTTAGGCAACGCATATAAACTAAGATGGCAATTTTGGGCACATATAGTTTGTGTAATATTCTTAGTGCATGCATGTGTGATGAGCAAGGTACTTGGGACATAGATAATTTACCCGAATATAGATTAAATTTTTCTTTTCTTTTTAGAGTAATGCGTAAAAAAATTCGTAGAGTATTACTAGAAAAACTTTCATTAGAGTCTTTTAACAAGTTTTTTGCTAGAGCGGTGATTAGAGCTAAA
>JBMGNO010000047.1:0-9003 GCA_049739405.1 Rickettsiaceae bacterium | reverse complement strand
TGAGAAAAAGACCATAAATACATCATTAGCGCCGGGCAAAGACCAAAATTAACAAAGTCACATAAAGAGTCAAGCTCCGCACCAAAATGACTAGAGGCATTTAAAAGACGAGCTATTCTACCATCAACACCATCTACTATACTCGCAACTAACACACAATATATTGCTTCTTCCCAACGCTCCACTAAAGCAAATCTAATAGAATTTACACCTATTATTAAGCCCAATAAAGTTATCATATTGGGAAGTATTTTTGCAAATGGTATTGGCTTTCTAAAGTACTTTTTATGTTTATTTTTTATCAAAATCCTTACACCGCAATTTTATTATATACTTCTTCTTACAAAATCTCTTTCTTCAGATTTTGGCTTATCCAAATCAGCTATAATGGTTTCTCCGCCTAAGCATGTTTGACCAATCGCCACTTCTATTGTAGTATTTAATGGCAAATACACATCCATTCTACTGCCAAAGCGAATAATTCCGTATCTCTGGCCACTTAACACTTCTTGATCTTCTTCTAGATCACAAACAATTCTTCTAGCAATTAATCCTGCAATTTGTACAAAAGCAACTTTAGTTTTATTCTTTGTTTCTATTAATACAGACTGCCTTTCATTATGCACACTAGCTTTATCAAGAGAGGCATTAACAAACTTACCAGGAAAATATTTTAAAGAAAGAATTTTACCTGTAACTGGAATTCTATTTACGTGAACATTAAAAACGTTTAAAAATACGCTAACTCTAATCATCGGATCGCTGCCCATATTAAGCTCTGCTGGGGGTATAGACTCAATAATGTTCTGCACAACTCCGTCTGCACCACTGATAACAAGATTATCTCCTTCAGGGGTCATTCTTTCTGGATTTCTAAAGAAATATGCACACCAAGCAGTACATATACCACAAATCCACAAAAGATTAGTGCTAAAAGACCCAAGTATAAACGTAATAATGGCGGCAATTATTATAAATATATAACCTTCTTTATGTATAACCTTAGCAATATCACTATATGGTTTCATGCGCAAATTCTCCTTCAGAATTAAAAAATAAGTATAAAATATGAGGTATAGAATAAATTCCTTATGCATTGGGGTCAAGAACTAAATTATTAAAACAAGAAAATATTTAATATTACATTTTATCTTTGTTGTGAAAATACGGATTAAATAAATACAAATATTCAATCCTTTTTTCTTGACGATGAACAGAAAAAAGGTTATGTTCTCTAATGAAAATTAATATAGTAAGTAATTATGAAAGTTGTAAAATCACTGAAATCTTTAAAGAACAGAGATAAGAATTGCAGAATCGTTAAACGTAAAGGACGTGTGCTTGTTATTAACAAAGTTAATAAAAGATTTAAGGCTAAACAGGCTTAATAGCCCAGAGTTTTGATATTATAGTACGATATATAATTAATTACATTGGAAGTAGTTGTTACTATCGTCATATAGCCGATTTATAATGGTCAAGCACTTAAAAAAGCCTAACTATCAATCAGTAATGCAGTAACGTTTTATAGCTAGGTAAGCTTCAAAAAGATAAAATCATAATAAATCAAGTTATATAAATTGGGGTCATAGCTCAGTTGGTAGAGCGTTTGGATGGCATTCAAAAGGTCCGGGGTTCGATTCCCCGTGGCTCCACCAATTTTCAAAGATATAGTGAATTAAGTTGAAATCTTGCTGTTCTATAGAAAATATTTTTTAATTTAGTGATTATATTTTTATCGAATAATACAGGCCCCTTTTAAAAGGAAAAAGATGAAGTAGAAAATTGCAACACCTCATTGTGATTTACTAGTAGGCATGCCAAAACTCTTACAACCCTTTAAGTATAGTAAATTTTATAAAGTGTACCCTTAATAAAATAAGAGTTTTTATAGGAAACCTTAAGGGCTGTAATTAAAAAAATATTGTTGATGCCACCATAAATTCGGTAAAAAGCACTCATGCGTAGTATGTGCAACTTTTTAGCGGGTGAACTTTATTATAGCGCCTACCTCAGATGATAAAATGATTTAAATAAACCATTCACATTAACACATACCATTTAGAGCCTTATTAATTTAAATTACTACGTTGAAATTAACAAGGCCCTAAATATTAAAAATTAGAATGATCTACGCCTGGGGAACCAGTTATTATATGAACGTCATCTGCTCGATTAACCGGGTCTGTTTTATCTATTTTAGTATAACTATCAGACTCGTTTAATTCTTGAGTTAAACTTTCACTATATAATAATCGTGAACCTGTTAAAGCATGAACTTCTTCTGATCTATTAACTGCGCCATAGTCAAATTTTGTATATTCTGCTCTGTTTTCTAGCTCAGGGTAATGCTCTTCAATAGAATGTTCATGATTTAAAGGAGATCCAATTAATACATGCACATCATCCACTCTAACATCTGCTACTTCATCATCCTCTTCGCTACCCTGATCATCATTCTCTAAGTCTCTTGAGCCAACTCTGCCAGGTGAGGTGATTGTTGATGAAGTATCAACAATATCATCAACATTACTGTTGACTATTTTTTCTTCAATATTAATCACATTACTAAAGCTTCGCTGAATACCAGATTTTTGGTTATTCACTGTAAATTCTAATTCTCTGGCTTTTTTTCTCACCTGAATTCCTAACTGAGTAGCTTCATCTAGAAATTTTTCATACTGATTACTACCTACGTTAAGATCAAACTCTACTGGTATTAAAATAGTATTTGCCTCCCTAGAAGCTGCTCGTATTTGTGATAATTGATTTTGAGAAAACGGCTTATTTTTTGTTCCATCTCCTATGTAATCTGCTTGATTTGATACACCCACAAAGTATATTTGTTCAATTTTTTGGTCATCTAAAAATATCGGAAACCTTTCTACTATAACAGGTGAATCTGGAGTCGATGTTTTAATATCAACATCGCGAACAATCGGTGACATCATACGCATATGCATCTTAGACTTCGAATACTTACCTTTGTTTTTCACTGTATTTAAAGCTATCCTAAGATCAAGGCCAATGAACTTATCCCAACTTTTACCCTTTTCTTTATCAGCACCAGCTACTAATGTTAAATGTGAATATGGGTCTCCAAATAGGTTTTTTAATAATTTTTGTTCTACTTTTAGACGAATACCATCATTGGTAGCAATATTTTTTCTATGAAAACGATATTTTGCAACATAAAACTTCGTATCTAAAATATTATCAACGGATGGCAGGAAAGAGAATAAAGGAACACCAACTTCCATGTCATAACCAGGTAATGTATGCTCTTCATTGCTATTATCCTTAGCTCCAAAAACTTTATTTCCTTCAGTTGAAATAATAATATTTCCCGAATTAATAGTTTTTGTCTTATTTTCTGGTAAGTAACCATTAACCCTGAAGTCCAATTTCTCAGTTAATAATTCCATGCCAACAGTCCACTGGTTTATAGCAAGGCTATAACGAGTATTCCTACGATCATAATAATTATAAAAACCAAATAATAAATTATCCGTAACCAAGGTACGATAGACTAAACCTAAATTTATCTCTTCACTATTTTGATTATCCTGCTTGTATTTTATGTCGAACAACAAGGCCGAATCATTAGTCGTTTTAATTGGGCTAAGCAAACTTGTTTCTCCAATCTTTCGATCCTTATATCCAACTCCAGAAAAATCTACTACTTGCGGAAGAACCATTGGACTGGCAAAAGCTGACGTTTGTAGCAAGACACCAAGTATTGCTAAATGCTTTGATTTGCCTAAAATATTTTTTATCATATAAAAAAATCCTCATATTTTATAGTATATTAGCACTAAAAAAAGGCGTTATATTTTAAAACGCCTTTTTAATTTAAAAATTATGCAAAATCACTGTCTACATTATCACCTGCTACGGATGGAGCCATAGATAATAATACTTCTATAGACTCGCTACTATCATTGTTTATGTCTAAAAGCTTACTTTGCATTACCTTTTCAACATCGTCTTTATTAACATTGCTTATAAAATATTGGAAGGCCTTATCTATTAATTCACTTTCAAAACTAATATTATATTGCAATTTAATATGATCAAAGTATTTCACAAACTCACGAGCTGCTTTAAACTTCTCTGAGAAAGCTTTCTTAGTTCTTCCCCCCTCGTTCAAAATGCTATTCGCTTTATCTTCTTGCAAAATTCCTTCATCAACAAGAGTACATATTAAAGCCTCTGTTTTTGCTTTGTTGTTTATTGACTCAACTCTAGCTACAACTAGTTTCTCAGTTAAAAATATTGATAAATTTTCCAGCATCTCTAAATGATTTTGAACGGAAGAATTTACATTATCTTGATTATCACTAGCATTTTCCTTAAAGCCCTTTATCTCTTCTTGCAAATCTGAAACTGCCTGATAAATTAAGCCATCTTCTTTCGATAGTTGCTCTAGTTTAACGAATGTAGACTCTTCATACTTCTCCAAACGAACTGCTATCCCATCTTGAGCTTCCTGCTGCTCAGCAAAAGATTCTTTAACTTCTGAGCTTAAATTTTCACTCTCTTTAGCTAATCTAGTGAACTCATTTTTGGATATATCTTCATAAGAAGACAAGCGATCATCTAACTTTGCAACTGATTCTTGAATCGTATTGACTTTCTCTTCAGACTCTTTTTCAAATGCCAAAAGATCATTTTTAATTTCATCATTAGCATTCGTATTTAGATCAATCTGAGCATTTAAATCTAGATCTTTCTGATTCAATTTTGTAAACTCATCCTTAGCTATATTTTCATAAGAAGACAAGCGATCATCTAACTTTGCAACTGATTCTTGAATCGTATTGACTTTCTCTTCAGACTCTTTTTCAAATGTTAAAAGATCATTTTTCATCTCGGTATTAGCATTTGTATTCAGATCAATCTGAATATTTAGATTTGCATTAATCTCTTTCAACTCTTCAATAGTTGATAAAATTTTCTTATCAAACTCTGCTAAAGCGTTCTGCATTAGTTCTTTATACTCTAGAACTTTTTTAGACAAATCATCATTAGCTTGAGAGAATTTTTCTTGCGACTCTACTAAAATACTTTCTAAACTAGATAGCTTTTCTTGATAATTTTTAAGCTCACTATCACCAGATTCCACTTTAGCATTAAGATCATTCACAACATTCAATAGTTTTGTCTGCGATTCTTGCAATTGATTTTGAGCTTCTTTTAATGCTGCTTCACTAGCTTCTGTTTTTGCAATCAAGCTCTCACTATTTTCTGACAGCTGAGAAATGCCTTCTTTTGTGAATTCCTCGTGCTGTGAAATACGCGTTTGAATTGCCTCAATATCGATTTTATCTAGCGATTCTGTAAGCTCATCAAGTTTAGTAATAATTTCTTTATCTATATTTTCTTGATCAAATAAACTTTGCGTAATCTGAGAAATACTACCCTTTAGAAAATGAATCTGCGCCCAAATACCTTGGGTTTCTTCGCTATTAATATATGTTTCAATCTCTTTGATTTTTTCTACTAATTCTTCATTATTTTGACCTTCCCACTGCGCTAGCTTCTCTTCAATCGCCTTAACCTGAGCAACAACCTCTTCATTAACTTGATTAACTCCTTCAGCTTGTAGTTTTGTCAGCTCTGCTTTTAAAGCATCAATCTGAGCAGACATGGTTTTTACTGCCTCAGTAGTCTCAGTCATCTGTGCATTTAGCTGATCTCTATAGCCTTGCGCCTCAGTTGACAGCGCCTTAATCTGATCTTCCAGATTCTGCACTTCAGCCGCAGATGAGTTCTTCACCTCTTCCTGATATTGCGCTAGCTTCTCTTCAATCGCCTTAACCTGAGCAACAACCTCTTCATTAACTTGATTAACTCCTTCAGCTTGTAGTTTTGTCAGCTCTGCTTTTAAAGCATCAATCTGAGCAGACATGGTTTTTACTGCCTCAGTAGTCTCAGTCATCTGTGCATTTAGCTGATCTCTATAGCCTTGCGCCTCAGTTGATAATGTATTGATCTGATCTTGCAGGTTTTTTACTTCAGCTGCAGAGGAGTTATTTACCTCTTCCTGATATTGCGCTATCTTCTCTTCAATTGCCTTAATCTGACCAGCAAGATCTTGGTTGCTTTGAGTCTCCCATTCGGCTTGTAGTTTTGCTAGCTCTTCTTTTAGGGCATCTATTCTCGCCGCTAATTCTTGATTAGTTGGCTCTTCTTCTGTTTCTTTTGTAAACTCTGACTCTGCTGTTGTTTTACTAGGTTCTGGCTCCGAATTTGTTTGAGTCGGCTCTGTATTTTCCGTTTCTTTACTAGGCTCTGGCTCTGAACCTCTTCCAGTTAACGTTGATGTAAATTGATCTCTTATAGTTTGCTCTTCTTCTGCCATAAAATACCTTTCCATATTTAATTTAAATTGATATAGTAAAAAGGTTACCACTAAATAAGTTCAAAGTAATTGTGAATCTTTGATTAATTATTCATTTGCATTTACATCTATTACGTACTGTTGCAAAAAAATTACTAAAAGCGCAGTTGGAATATAATCTACATTACTAAATATGAATATTTTTGAAATATTAATTCCTAAAATAAAAGTACCCGTACTAAGTTATCAATCTGACATTGACTACTCTATTGGTCAACTAGTAATTGTACCATTTCGTAATAAGGAAATAACAGGGATGGTATGGAAAAAATCAAAGCAAAACCTTACAGTACCTTTAAAATCTATAATAAAAGAACATAATTTTAATGCTAGGGTCTCCTTTAAACTGATTGATTTTATTAATAAAGCGCATTTATACTATTTATCTGATTTAGGATCCATTGCAAAACTTGTATTACCTGTTGACATCAATGAAAAGCCCATAAAAACGTTTGCTCATACGAGAGAACACGATGCTAAGCTAGCTAAACTCTCGGCAAAACAAAATGAGTGTCTGAACGCTATTATTAATATAAAAAAACCATTAGTTATTAAAGGAGTAACCGGATCTGGCAAAACCGAAGTATACTTTCATGCAATAATGCATGAGTTAAAAGTTGGTAATCAAGCTTTAATTATGCTACCAGAGATTGCTCTTAGTAAACAAATCATTGCACGGTTTGTGCAAAGATTTGGCTTTAAACCAGCCATTTGGAATTCCGGTGTTACTAAAGCTAAGAAAAAACAAATATTACGAGGTATAGTTAGTGGTGATGTAAAAATAGTTATTGGGGCACGTAGCGCCTTATTTTTACCTTATAAAAAACTTGGAATAACCATTGTTGATGAGGAGCATGATGGGTCTTATAAGCAAAGTGATGGAGTGATTTATAATGCACGCGATATGGCAGTGATGAGAGGAAAAATAGAAGGCAGCAAGACTCTATTAGTTTCCGCCACACCATCTATTGAATCTCTTCATAATAGCTTAATTAATAAATATGATCTATTTTCTTTGCCCTCAAGGCACAATAAGGCTTCATTGCCTACTGTTGAGATAGTTAATATGAAGGAAGAAACCTTAGCTAAGAATAACTGGCTTTCTAACATCGCTGCAAAAGAAATAAAAGAAAATTTTAGTAACAAGCAACAAACCTTAATCTTCCTAAATCGTAAGGGGTATGCACCTTTAATGCTTTGCAAAGCTTGTGGATATAAGGCTCATTGCGAATCTTGCTCGGCTTCAATGGTCATTCATAAAAAGCAAAATAGATTAGAGTGTCATCATTGCGGCTATACATTATCAATATACACCAAATGCCCTGAATGTCTTGATAAAGACTCGTTAATAATGTGCGGCCCTGGGATCGAAAGAATTGAAGAGGAAATAAAGCGTAAATTTACTAACTGTAATGTAGTAACGATTAGTAAAGAAGAAAGCTCGTCTGAAGAAAAAATGCAACAAATGTTATCTGATATGGAAAATGGAGAGATTGACATATTAATTGGCACACAGATTATTACTAAAGGCTACCATTTCCCTAAACTAACCTTAGTCATAGTTATTGATGCTGATATTGGTTTTATTGGTGGGGATTTGCGCTCTTCAGAACGCACATTCCAACTGCTTCATCAAGTGGGTGGGCGCGCAGGGCGCGAAGATATTAAGGGTAAAGTCCTGCTGCAAAGCTATATGCCAGATAATAAAGTATTGCAATCAATTAAAAATCACCAAGAAGAAGAGTATATTGATGGTGAAATTTCTTCCCGCAAAGAATCAAACATGCCGCCTTTCTCGAGAGTTGCTACGATTACCATCACCGGTAAAAATGATTTAAAAACTAAAGAACTAGCACATCATTTTACTCGCATAGCACCAAAAAGCAGCGCTAAAATCATGGGCCCATCTGAGGCAATGATGCATAAAATAGCTGGTAAATATCGCTATAAAATACTAATTATCGCTAATAAATCATTTGATTTACAATCCTATATCAGGTACTGGCAAAACTTATGCAAGATTCCCTCTAGCTATAATTTTAAAATTGATATTGATCCACAAGAGTTATGGTAAATTAAACTAAAAAGAAATACGCCATACTAAGGAAAATAAAAAAGCCAATTGCATCGGTAAAAGCCGTAAGGAAGACACCCGAAGATGGCGCGGGGTCAATATCTATACTATTTAACATAATTGGAATAAAAGACCCTAAAAAGCCCGCTAATGTAAAGTTAATAAGAATAGAGAAGCTAAATACTAAGCTAAGGTTTGGATCCCCAAAAACTAAATATATTAAACTACCACCTATAATTGACAGCAAGAGGCCATTAATCATACATGTATAAATTTCTTTTGTAACAACTCGGAAACGGTTTGCATAATTTACCTCACGATTACTAATCGCTCTGACTGTAACAGTCATTGCCTGAGTACCTGCATTACCACCCATTGATGCAACAATCGGCATAACAACTGCCAAAGTGACCAGCTTTGAGATCGTTTCATCAAATTGGTTAATAACCATCGATGTTAAACAAGCAGTGATCAGGTTCATGAATAGCCATGGAAATCTATTTTTTGCAGTAATGTATAAATTATA
>JBMGNO010000046.1:0-9240 GCA_049739405.1 Rickettsiaceae bacterium | reverse complement strand
GCCAATACAAATTTTCCCTGATAAAAAAGTTCCTGTAGTCAGGATTACAGATTTGCAAAATACTTTGCCGTTTTGCTTGCACACGACATAAATATCATTTTCAAATGATATGTCCTCTGCTGAGTCATAAAGCACAGACAAATTTGGATAATTAAGAATCTCTTCCTGCATAGCATTACGATATAATACTCGATCTGCTTGAGCCCTAGGTCCCCAAACCGCAGGCCCTTTACTTTCATTCAACATCTTGTAATGTATGCCAGCTTTATCAATCACTTTACCCATCAAGCCATCAAGCGCATCAATTTCTTTAACTAAAGTGCCTTTTGCTGAATTAAATAAAATATTTGAGTATAGCCGTAAAATCAAAGTGCGAGATAAGTATTTATTGCATAAAGGAGAAAATTATCAGCAAGAAATTGATAGAGCAAGCAGAGATTGGTTGTTTAATATAAATATTCATGATAGTCTTACATCAGAAAGAGGCAAAATTATTAGTGACAATATAAAAAAATCAGCAATGTGTACAGGTGTTATTGATAGTGTTGGCCCAAGGTATTGTCCTTCAATTGAAGATAAGGTTATTAGGTTTGCAGATAAAACAAGGCATCAAATATTTTTAGAACCAGAGGGGTTGAATAGTGATTTAGTATATCCTAATGGTATATCTACATCATTGCCAGAAGAGGTTCAAAAAAAATTCATACAAACAATATCTGGGTTGGAAAAAGCAGAAATTGTACAGATAGGATATGCAATTGAATATGATTATATAGATCCAAGAGAATTGTCTAATACCTTAGAAGTAAAAAAACAAAAAGGGTTATACCTTGCTGGTCAAATTAATGGTACTACTGGTTATGAAGAAGCTGGAGCTCAAGGATTAATAGCTGGATTGAATGCTGCTTTTTCTGCAAAAAAGCAAAGCCCTTTTGTTTTAAATAGATCGCAATCCTATATAGGTGTTATGATAGATGATTTAATTAGTGTAGGTGTCACTGAGCCATATCGCATGTTTACCTCAAGATCTGAGTATAGATTATCTTTGAGGGCGGATAATGCAGATATAAGATTAACTCCTTTAGCAATAGAAAGAAATATTATTTCTCTAAATAGGAAAACAATATTTGAAGAAAAAGTTTCTCAGATAGAAAAAGCTAAAAACACTCTTCTATCTGAGCAAATAACAACAAATAGTTTAGCTAAAATGGGTTATAATGTATCTCAAAATGGTGTTACCAGAAGTGCCTATCAGATCTTAGGCTTGCCTAATTTTGGCGTTCAGCATGTAGTTAATATTTTCACTAAGTTAAAAAATATTGACAAGAAAATATTAAATTATTTGTATGTTGAGTCAAAATACTCTGTTTATCTTAATCGGCAAACTGCAGATATTAAAAATTTTCAAATAGAAGAAAGCTTCTCTATACCAGGCAATATAGACTACCAATCTATAAAAAGCCTTTCCTCTGAGGCGCAAGAAAAACTTGCCTTGCACAGGCCTCAAAACATCGGTGCAGCAAGAAGAATACAAGGTATAACGCCAGCTTCATTGAATGCTTTAATTATTTATATAAAAATGAACTATGTTACAAAAAAATAATGTTTCATGTGGAACTTCTGAAAGGTTATCGTTATATGTTGATTTAGTAAAGAAATGGAATGCTAAGATAAATTTAGTATCTATAAATGCACTTAATGAATTTCAAATGAGGCATATTGATGATTCTTTGCAGCTTTTAAATTACATTTCTATTAATCAGTCTGTTATTGATCTAGGTTCAGGTGGGGGGCTTCCTGGGGTAGTTCTATCTATATCGGGTGTTCGCAATGTATCTTTAATAGAAAGCGATGAGCGGAAAGCATCTTTTCTAATACAGGCAACAAATATTATACCTAATGATTGCATTATGAATGTCATAAATGAACGCATAGAAAAATTAGATGGTTTATCATGTGATGTGATTACTTCTCGTGCTTTTGCTGAATTAAATAAAATATTTGAGTATAGCCGTAAAATCAAAGTGCGAGATAAGTATTTATTGCATAAAGGAGAAAATTATCAGCAAGAAATTGATAGAGCAAGCAGAGATTGGTTGTTTAATATAAATATTCATGATAGTCTTACATCAGAAAGAGGCAAAATTTTAGAAATAAAAAACGTAAGATCTAAGTAAATGATTATATCAGTCGTAAATCAGAAAGGAGGCGTGGGTAAAACTACTACAGCAGTAAATTTGGCAACCGTTTTAGCTGTTATGGAAAAAAAAGTTTTGCTCATTGATATTGATTCCCAAGGTAATAGCAGTAGTGGTTTAGGCTTCAAGCTTGATCAACGAAAAGTAACTTCTTATCAAATATTTACTGGTAATGCAACGATTCAAGATGCAACCCTAGCAACAGAAGTTCCTGGTTTGTCAATAATTACAGCAAACACTAATTTATCTGCTATTGAAGTTGAGCTAATGTCGCTAGAAGAGCATGAATTAATTTTAAAAAATCAACTTGATAAGGTAAAAGATCAGTATGATTATATTATTATTGATTGCCCTCCATCTTTAAATTTATTAACTTTGAACGCATTAGTAGCTTCTCGAGAAGTATTAATTCCGATGTTGTGCGATTTTTACTCACTAGAGGGGTTAAGCCATCTGCTTAAGACAATAGAAATTATAGAAAAAAAATTAAATCCAGATATAAAAATTGGTGGAATTTTATTTACAATGTATGATAAGAGAAACAAGTTAACCGAATTAGTAGAGCAAGATGTTAGGAGTTGTCTTGGAGATTTAGTGTTTAAAACAGTGATACCACGAAATATAAAATTGTCAGAAGCACCTTCGCACGGTAAGTCAGCAATTATTTATGATCATAAATGTACTGGTTCAAAAGCGTATATAGAGTTAGCAAAAGAATTGATTGCAAAAAGGTAAATTATGGGAAAAAAAGCACTAGGAAGAGGGTTATCATCACTACTAAAAGAAGAAATTGTACCGCTTCAAGTGGGACAACCTGAATCAATTTTAAAAGTAGAGTATATAAGACCTAACTCAGATCAGCCGCGTAAAAAATTTGATGAAGATAAGCTGCAAGAATTGTCTGGCTCTATTGCTACTCATGGAGTATTACAGCCTATTTTAGTAAAAAAAATCGATGATAAAAATCACGTTATTATTGCTGGAGAAAGGCGTTTCAGAGCCTCTTTGATGGCGGGTTTAAAAGAATTACCTGTAGTAATAAAAGATTTTACTGATCAAGAAATTCTTGAAGTGGCTTTAGTAGAGAATATTCAAAGACAAGAGTTGAATGTTATAGAAGAAGCTATGGGGTATCAAAAACTTATTGAAGATTTTAATTACTCTCAGCAGAAAATTGCAGATACTATAGGCAAAAGCCGTAGCCATGTGGCAAATATTTTACGCCTTAATCAGCTTGATGCAGAAATAAAGCAGCTTGTTGTTGATGGAAGTTTAAGTATGGGACATGCACGCTGTTTGATTGGCTATGAGAAGGCTTTAGAAGTAGCAATTAAGGCTATTAGTGAACAAATGAGCGTTCGTGAACTAGAAAAATTTATTGCCACAGAGAAGAAACCACAATCTGAGTTTATAGCAGGTCGTGACAAAAAGAGTGGATTAAGTGTTGCTCATGGAAAAGAAGGAGATGATGACCTAAGAATGTTAGCTAATTCATTATCAGAAAAATTCGGGGTAAAAGTTATTATTGAAAATTTTAATAATATGGGTAAGATAAGTTTTCATTATAATAATCTAGAAGAGCTAGATTCAATATTAACTAAAATTGATTAATTATGAAAATATTCTTAGACACAACTAACCTAGAAGAAATCAAAAAGTACCAAAGCATTGGAATTATTGATGGTGTTACAACCAACCCATCTTTAATGGCAAAGTCTGAAGAAGGATTTTATGACACAGCTCGCCAAATCTGTGAATTAGTTAAAGGCGATGTAAGCTTAGAAGCTGTGGCTAACGAATATGATAATATGATTGTAGAAGGAAATAAAATTCTAGAAATAGCCCCTAATGTGGTAATTAAATTACCTATTACGTTTGAAGGTTTAAAAGCTTGTAAATATTTTTCCTCGCGTGGGAAAAAAGTGAATATGACTCTATGCTTTTCTGCAAATCAAGCTTTGTTAGCCGCAAAAAATGGTGCTACTTATATTTCACCTTTTATAGGGCGCCTTGATGATATAGGTGAAGATGGCATGGAATTAATCGAGGATATCAGAATTATTTATGATAATTATGGTTTTGAAACGCAGATTTTAGCTGCGTCAATTCGTTCAGCGGAGCATGTTCATGAGGCTGCATTATGTGGAGCTGATGTTGCGACAATGGGATCTAAAACACTATCGGAATTAGTGAAGCACCCTTTAACCGATAAAGGGTTACAAAAATTTACCGAAGACTGGGCCAATTCTGGCATGAAAATTTAATTATATAACAAGAAAAAGGAACAGAATGTCATATCAATATGCATATGTAATGAAGGGCTTGAGTAAGGCCATTAACGGAAAACAAATTCTAAAAGAAACGTGGCTATCATTTTTGCCTGGTGCAAAAATTGGCATTATTGGCCATAACGGAGCTGGTAAATCAACTTTGTTAAAAATCATGGCTGGAATTGATAAAGAGTTTGAGGGCGAGGCTTGGGCAGCCGATGGAGTTAAAGTTGGTTATTTGGCCCAAGAGCCACAACTAGATCCTCAGAAAAATGTTTTTGAAAATGTGATGGATGGCTTAGCAGAAAAGAAAGCTTTAATTGATGAGTTTAATGAAGTTAGCGCCAAGTTTGCTGAAGAAATGACAGATGATGAGATGAATGATTTGTTAATGAAGCAAGCTGAATTACAAGAAAAAATCGATGCTTGTGACGGTTGGGGCATGGAGCGTGAGATTGATATAGCGATGAGTGCACTTCGTTGCCCTCCGAAAGATGCTGATGTAACAAAAATTTCTGGGGGTGAAAAGAGAAGGGTAGCTCTATGTAAAATCTTATTAGAAAAACCGGATATGTTATTACTTGATGAGCCAACCAACCACCTGGATGCCGAGTCAGTGTCCTGGCTAGAAAATTTCTTGAAAGATTATAAAGGAACAGTTGTGTCTATTACGCATGATAGATATTTCTTAGATAATGTTGCTGAGTGGATCTTGGAAGTTGAGCGTGGAAATTGTGTTCCGTGGCATTCCAACTATTCTGATTGGTTAAAGAAGAAGCAAGAGAAAATGGCTTCTGAAGAGAAAGAAGAAAGCGATCGTAGCAAACAGCTTAAGAAAGAACTTGAATGGGTTTCTCAATCTCAGAAAGGCCGCCAGTCAAAGAGTAAAGCTAGAATTAGTGCATATCAGGAGCTTGCAAATCGCAAGCGTGATATTGGTCCAGGCTCATCTGAAATCGTGATTCCAAGAGGTCCTCGTTTAGGTGATTTAGTAGTAGAAGTTGAAGGTTTGACTAAAAGATTTGAAGGTAAAACTTTGATGGATGACTTTAGTTTCCGCGTACCACCTGGTGCGATTGTTGGTATTGTTGGGCCAAATGGAGCTGGTAAAACTACTCTGTTCAATATGATTACTGGTAAAGAGACACCTGATTCTGGTAACGTTACTGTTGGTGACACCGTCAAGCTTGGTTATGTGGATCAGTCTAGAGATGCTCTTGATGGAGATAAAAACGTCTGGGAAGAAATTTCTGAAGGTTTAGAAGTCCTTGAAATGGGTGACATGACTATAAAAAGTCGTGCTTATTGTTCTGCATTTAACTTTAAAGGTGCCAAGCAGCAGAAGAAGGTAGGGCAGTTATCTGGTGGTGAGCGTAACAGAGTACATTTGGCAAAGATGTTAAAATCTGGAGCGAATGTGATATTGCTCGATGAACCGTCAAATGACCTTGATGTGGATACATTAAGAGCTCTTGAGGATGCAATTTTAGACTTCCCTGGTTGTGTTTTTGTGATTAGTCACGATAGGTGGTTCCTAGATAGAATAGCGACGCACATTATTGCATATGATGGACAAGGAAATCCTGAATGGTTCGAGGGGAATTACGAAGATTATCATAATTATATGAGTAAGGTTGTTGGTGTTAACACTAAAAATCCGAAATATAAGCATAAGAAATTATCCTAAAGCAGGATAATTTCTTTTAAAATATTTAAAATGGTTTTTGTCCTTACATTCAGGATGGCAATATGTTTAGTTAGCATGTGTATGCTCACGTGAGCGGCTTGAAAATAAATATATTAAAAAAACCTGTCATGATGAACTATTAAGTTTGACCTTCACCGCATTTCATGAGCAGCATTTAAAAGTAAAATATATAGACTTTGCTTATGAAATGCGGTGAAGACAAATAAAATTCAGGGTGACAAAAGGGGGCTGTTTTAAGCTATTTTGTTAAAATTTAAGCCATTGGCTGCACGGATACTTAGGTACTACCTAATTTAGTGTAAATGTAACATCACCCATCAAGTCTAAAAACTTCTTTGCCATTTCTTTATCCATAAATCAAACTCCCTTAAATTTACAATTATAAATACATGTCTCGTATATACCTTAGGTTAAGAAAAATGCTATGTTAGATAAAATATTGCTAAATACACAACAAGATGTTATCTTAGGTTGTTATAAATCATTGCGGTAAAACTAGGTGAGAATTATATGGATTTAGGTTTCTTGATAGAAATAGGAGAGACTCTTGCGTATCCTGAGGTGGTATTTGTTATATATGCCTTGATTTTGTTGAAGTTAAAGTTCTCTTCTCAAATTCGTCTGCAAAATGATTCCATGAAGTTAGAGAATAGCTCAACCTGGGGGGTGTCAATTTCATTGACTTGTAACTGGATGCTGCAAGGTGGTTTTTTTATCTTATTAAGTAAGAGCTATTCATTTGGACCTTTGTTCTTATTTATATCTTGTGGACAAGAAATATCTTTGTTATTAATTGGGTATTTTATTTTACCTAAATTAGGCACTATAAACAAATTATCATTCACGCACCTGATTGCTGAAAATTACGGAGGTAAAGTTTTAGCCATCACTAAACTTGCCAATATAGTTAGCTCTTGCGGTATAATTTCAATACAATTATTTGTATGTTGTTTATTAATTGCAGCCCCTTGTGGGATAACGTCTTATTTAAATAAAGTTATTATAGTAACGATTATATCTATAGCTTTTTTAATCTATAGTACAATGAATATTTTTGGTAAAAATGCACTGTCTTTTTTTAAAAATATTCCTATTATTCAGATTAGTGGCATTTTATTTACGTTATTAACTATAGTTAATTTTATACCTTTTATGTCTTTGTATTATCAAAATATTGTAAAAGATATACTTCAGTACACATTGTATAATATTAACCTCGATATATTGATCAATAATTTTTGGTTCTTAAGCTCAGTTTGCTTTGTTTATTTATTTTATTATATGATACCTAACATATTTGATCCCTTTTTCCAGCAAATCATTTTGAAAGAAAAAGTTTCTAACGTAAAAAAAGCTATTAATAGAACTATTATACAGATGATCATTATGAAATTAATGATTTCCTTTGTTACAATGTTTATATACATAATATCTAAAGCGTCTACTATACCCATCCATGAAAATAATGTACTTGCGTTCTTGATTGATATGTTTAGTGACAGAGTTGGCGTACCTATTCTTTACCCAATATTATTAATTATTTCATGTATAATCTGGAACATTGTCAATAGGGTAGAGCTAATATGCGCGTTATGGGAACGCGATATCCATTATCCAGTAAGGAAAGTTTCCGTATCGGTAAAATGCTCCTTTTTTTTGCTTATATTTGCGGCAACAACTTATATAAAATATTCAGAATTCTGCTTTCTTGAAAGGTTAATTAAATGTAATTTATTGCTCTACGTAGCGGTATTACCAATATTTTTCCTTACATTATTAGGTTTTCGAAAAAGTACAAAAACTGCTTTACGCTCGATGTTATTTGGTTTATTAACATATTTCTTATGTATTATATTTTTACCAAGTTCATTCAACGGGGTGTTAACTCCACTCAGTATCCTTATTGGAATGCTCTTTAATGGACTTTATTTTTTTGCAGCTCCAAACAAAGATGGGGGTATAGAAAAACCTAAGTACTTAAGCACTGATTAAGCGTTTTCATGTAGCAGTAATAGCCAATTACTTCTTTTTTACAAGAGTTATGCAACAACGCTAATCAAATCCAGCATGACCAATGACATATATGGCCTCATACTTTCAAAATCTTTGGGCTTAAATTTTTTACCGCCCGCCAAGTCTAAAAACTTCTTTGCCATTTCTTTATCCATAAATCAAACTCTCTTAAATTTACAATTATAAATATACGTCTTGTATACACCTTAGGTTAAGAAAAATACTATGTTAGATAAAATATTGCTAAATAGACAACAAGATGTTATCTTAGGTTGTTATAAATCGTTGTGGTAAAACTAGGTGAGAATTATATGGATTTAGGTTTCTTGATAGAAATAGGAGAGACTCTTGCGTATCCTGAGGTGGTATTTGTTATATATGCCTTGATTTTGTTGAAGTTAAAGTTCTCTTCTCAAATTCGTCTGCAAAATGATGCCATGAAGTTAGAGAATAGCTCAACTTGGGGATTGTCAATGTTACTAACTTGCAACTGGATGCTGCAAGGTGTTTTTTTTACCTTGCTAAATAACATCTACATATCTGGACCTTTGTTCTTATTTATATCTTTTGGTCAGGAAATATCTTTATTATTAATTGGGTATTTTATTTTACCTAAATTAGGCACCTTAAACAAATTATCATTCACGCATCTGATTGCAGAAAATTACGGAGGTAAAGTTTTAACCATCACTAAAATTGCCAGTATATTAAGCTCTTGCGGTATAATTTCAGTGCAACTATCTGCATGTTATCTACTAATCTCTCCCTCTTGTGGAGTCATGTCTGATATAGATAAAAATATTATAATAGCCACTATATCTATGGCCTTTTTGATTTATGTTGCGATTAGTGTTTTTAGTAAAAACTTCCCCTCTTTTTTAAAGAATAAACATATCATTCAAGTTAGTGGTATTTTTTTTATATTATTAATCTTAATTCAATTCATACCTTTTGTGTATTTATATTATAATAATACAACAAAAAATATATTTCAGTATACAGTATATGATATTAATTTCGGGGCATTTTACAAACATTTCTGGTTTGTGAG
>JBMGNO010000045.1:0-9403 GCA_049739405.1 Rickettsiaceae bacterium | reverse complement strand
GAAAAATTTAGATAATGCTTCAATTAGTTATACGAAGTCTAAAGTTGATTTAGAGCAGTCAGTTTTAGATCAGGACTTAATAACAGAAAAACTAACTTTGCTAAAAATAAAATTACTAAATGCACAAGCGCAATATAACACAGCATTAGCTGAGAATGTTTTAGCAAAAGAAAATTTAAATAGCACTATAATACGCGCGCCTATAAGTGGGTTGTTAGCTAATAGTATTTTGCGCAAAGGTAGCTTTGTAAATAGTGGTAGAGTTTTATTTTCAGTAGTTCCAATAGACCAACTATATATAAAAGCAAACTATAAGGAAACACAAATTGCTAAATTTAAACCAGGTTTAACGGCAGAGATTTTTATTGACGCAGTAAAGGGTGAAAAGATAGTAGGGCATATTCGTAATATATCACCAGCTACAGGTTCAAAATTTAGTTTAATACCTGCGCAAAATGCGACAGGTAATTTTACCAAGGTAGTACAACGCGTACCGGTTATCATCGACTTTGAAGTACCGGCTCATTTAAGAGATCGTATTATGCCTGGCATGTCGAGTTTTATTAAAATTAAATCATTTTAATATGCTATAAAGGTAACCTAATACTAAACTGCGCCCCAATCTCATTTTTACTATCCACTTTAATACTACCTCCATGCGCCTCTATTGCAGCCTTGCATAATGCCAAGCCAACGCCACGACCTTCAGCCTTAGAAGCAGAGTTTGAGGCCATCATAAACGGCGTAAAGATATCATAGATTTCTAATGCTGGAATGCCCTTACCTTCATCAGTAATATAGACAAAAATATTCTCATGCTCTTTATGAGCAGAGATTGTTACCGTACCTTGTTCACTAAATTTAATCGCATTAATAACTAAGTTATCGATTACTTGTTTCATATAGTGCACATCAACGGGTGCTAACATATCTGATTCAATCTTTAATTTAAACTTAATTGGTTTGTCATCTAGGTAGATTTTTTTACAACGATCAACTCGCTCTTTAACAATTTCACCAACATTCATCATTTGCTTGTCAAGTTCCATTTTGTTAAGGTTTAGAGTCATCAGGTCGAGCATGTTCAAAATCATGGTTGATAGGCGAGTAGAATTTTGAAACACTTCATCAGATAGCATTTTTAGGTGATTATCCTTCATTCCCTCCACTTGCTCAGATAGCATCTCCGCAAAGTTCATAACGTTTCCCACAGGTAGGCGTAGCTCATGCGTCACGTTATTTAAAATGCGGTTTGAGGTTTTGTTTAAGCGTTCGATTTCTTTCTCTTGAACTACATACTTTTCCTCAAAAAATATAGCCTTATCATGTGCATCAAGAATCTCGCCATCTTTAACTTTGACTTGTGCAGTTAGTTCAGATATTTTTTCCTCACGAGTTTGAATCTGCTTTTTTAAAGTAGCTACTTTTTTTGCTCCACGTTTGATCTCAAGGTTCAGTTCGTCTATGCTAGAATTACTTTGTTGTATATCATCATGTAATTCTTTAACATGATGCTCCTTTAAGGCTACGTTCTCTTTTAGTTCAGAAAGTTTTTTCTTCATATCTTCAATAGAATACTGCGTAATACGAGCATTTTCCATATTGTATTTAGAGCTGTTATCAAGCTCTTTATACTGTCTTTCTTTTATCTTAACTTCTTTTTCTAGCTTTATGATTTCATCGTTGTTTTTCTCAAGGGTTTCGCGCGTTATTTTGAGGTCGCTATTCTTTTGAGAAATCTTATCTCTTAAATCGGTAATGCGGCGCTCATTAGCTTGCATTGCGCGATTAAAATATTGTATTTTTTTATCTTTTTGAGAAGATTCTATGGTTAGTGATCCCACCTTTTTTTCTAAATCGTCTACCTTTTCTTCTGTTTGTTCAACATATTCCTGTTTAGGTTTAGAAAAAGCAAATAAAGCGGCTGCCACAATTAGCGCCACATACATTAAAATATTATAATTATCAACATTACTACCAGCCAGGGCATCCCCCATAACTTTTTGATAAGTGATTATGCTGCTGCCAACGCCAAATAATATGACGGTAAGAGCAGTTGTCCAGCGACATAAATTAAATAATGCCATGATGCTTAAACTGAATACCATCATCTGAACATTATGAAAATTACTTAATAGCAAAAAGAAAGTGGTGCAAAATGTCATATTATAAATTAGTGCAAAATGCCAAACTGTTGAGACTAACATAGGATTACGTATCCTATCAGACCACATCATATGCAAGCCAAAAAAACTAGAAACAATAAGCATGCCTATATAGAAAATTGTTATTAAGTCACCATGTTCTCCAAGCATTTCTCTTTGTGTCAAATAAATGGTACTTAATGTTGATACAAAACAAAAAATACCAAAGAAGCTATAGGTAGATTCACTTCGGGGGGAATTTTTATAAACAAATTCTGCAAAGTTAAAATACCTAACTGATTTGTAAATTGAACATAGAACTCCGTCATTCTCTTTGGCTTCTGGCTTTTCCATTTCAACTTCAATCCAACCGCCTTTTTGCTTACCAAGATAGTGTACAGACATCATTACTATCAAATTAACCAACATTGCTGGAATAATTGGATCAAAGGAAATTCCAACGGTTTTCCAGATTATTACTGTTAAAAAACCACCTAACATACCAGATAAAACAGATTTAGATGTTGTTCTGAACCCTGCCATGGTGAATAAAAATGGTACAGTAACTATGGGCATATAAAATGCGTTAGCAGATAGAATTATAGATAATAAATCTTTTGTTGAAAGAGCTAATAAAATAGATCCTAAACCTATTATAATTGCCACTAATCGAGCTACCGCTAATTTTCTATCTGGATTAAAATTTATTGACTTTAGAATATCATGTGTTACTAAAACAGAAGTGATATTAATGTAAGAGTCTGCGCTTGACATAGCCATAGCCATTACACCTATTATTACCAAGCCTTTAAGGCCTGAGTAAGAATAATTTTCTACAATATGAGGAATCAGACTTTGTGAGTCTAAATTAGGATCTAATGCAAAAAGCAAAAAGCCTATCCAAGCAACTGAGGCAATTATTGCAAGCAACACTATTGCAGAGATATAAAACGCTTTTGTAACTTGCTTAATACTTTGGCCCATTACTATTCTTTGAAAGAATACCGGATTAGAAGAAGGTGTAGCAAAGTATAAAAATAAAAGTACCATAGGTAGGAACTCTTTATTATGAATATCCATTACGAAATCGAAATTAAATACATCATTTTTTAATACTTCATCATACACTCCTTCCACTCCAATTGTATTTTTCCACAAAATTATACCAATTAAAGGTATAACGGTACCAAAAATAATAAATTGTAGAATATCTGTAAATGTAACTGATCTAATACCACCAAATGCAGAATAAATAGTCACTAAAATTCCGCTCATGATTATTGCGTTAGTTACTCCTATATTAAATAGATATCCAACCAAGCTACCAAAAGCTTTATGTTGAATTGCTATAACTCCTATACTTCCTATAATTGCGCATACTGCTGTAATTACTCTTACGCTCTTACCATAGTGTTTTCCCATCGCTTCAGCCATAGAAATATTAGTAAAAAAAGATTTCATTTTAGGGATTATTAAACAAGCTAAAAGGACTCTCGCTATAGGCATTCCACAAGTGGGAATTAAGTCATATAACCCATGGCTATATGTCCTAGAAACACCTATTGCAAACAAGCTTCCTGTAACGGAAGTAGCTACGATCGTTGAAACAAGAGCCGCGGTGCTGAAATTGCGTCCACCTGTTGCATAATCCTCAATAGTTTTGACATCTCGGCCATAGTAAAGCCCGACTCCTAAGTTAACAACTAAAAAAGCAATAACAATGGTAATATCAATATCAAATGGCATGAAAAACGTTTATTATAATGTTTAAAAATTATCTGTAAATATATATTAATAAACGTTTAATTGCAAGTGTTAATTCAAAATCGACCGTTGAACCAACGTTAAAAAAACTCTTGACTTAATAGAGATAATCTTTTAGTTTACACGAAGTATTTTTGTAGAATAGAATTCAATTTACGAATTGATCTGTAATGCAAGTGCGATCATTAAAATAAATTATGGCGGGTGTAGCTCAGTTGGTTAGAGCACCAGATTGTGATTCTGGGGGTCGCCGGTTCAATTCCGGTCACTCGCCCCATTATTTGTCTATTTTTGTTTCTTTAATAATTAGTAAATATGCAAGATAATAATCTCTTCGAAGTCCCTGGAGGGCATAAAAAAGTCTTACTTCACTCTTGTTGCGCGCCGTGTGCTGGTCCATTAATTGAGAAAATGCACAAATCTGGAATTGAACTAACAATCTTTTTTTATAATCCAAATATTCATCCTAAAAAAGAGTATGAGATACGTAAAAAAGAAAATATTCGTTTTGCAGAAAAGCTAGGCATTAAGTTTGTTGACGCTGATTATGACGTTCAAAACTGGTTCTCGCGCGCCAAAGGAATGCAGAATGACCCAGAGCGGGGAAGAAGATGCAGCATGTGTTTTGACATGAGATTTGAAAGAACAGCTCTTTATGCATATGAGAATGATTATGAGGTCATCACTAGTTCTCTTGGTATTTCTCGTTGGAAAAATATGGAACAGATTAATGAAAGCGGTTTAAAATCAGCGGCGAATTATGATGGCGTAACTTACTGGACCTATAACTGGCGAAAAGATGGTGGTGGAGCTCGCATGTATGAGCTTGCTAAAGAAGAGGAGTTTTATAAACAAGAATATTGCGGATGTATTTATTCCTTACGCGATACAAATAACTGGCGCCGGAAAAATGATCGTTCAGAAATTTCGATCGGGGAAGAATTTTACCGTACAAAAATTGATGAATCAGAAGAGTCAGTTAATTGATGATAAATGGCTGGATAAATTTATATAAACCACGTGGTATTAGTTCTGCAAAAGCAGTATCGATTGTTAAAAGATCTTTTCCTAAGCGAAAAATTGGCCATACTGGAACTCTTGATTTGGAAGCTGAAGGGGTTTTGCCAATTGCAATCGGCGAGTCAACGAAGTTAGTAAGTATTTTGATTGATGCTAAAAAGCAATATAAATTCACGGTCAAGTTTGGTGCAAAAACTGATACGGCTGATAGCGCCGGAAAAATCACTGAAAATTGTGACTATATACCTTCAAAGACTCAATGTTTTGAGGTGGTTAAAGAATTTATAGGTGAGATCAAACAAATTCCCCCATCATATTCTGCCTTAAAAGTCAATGGGCAGCGAGCTTATAAAATGGCGCGTGAAAAAGGTGAGTTTCTTACTTTGCCATCTCGTTATATTAATATATACGACCTAAAATGTGTTGATTATGATGAGTTGGAAGGTACTGCAAGCTTTATCTGCACATGCTCTAAGGGAACTTACATACGCACATTGGCAGAAGATATTTCTTTAAACTTGCAAAGTTTAGGATATGTGATAGAATTGCAGCGCTTAAAAGTAGGAATGTTTGATTACGGCAATTCGTTGAATGTAGAGAATATTTTGAAATTGGCCCCTGATGATCAGAAAATGATGTTAGCGGAAAAATGTTTGAAGATTGAATCGGTACTAGACGACATCCCGGTACTTGATGCGAATGAGGAGCAGGTTCAGAAAATTAAATTTGGCCAAGCGGTTAGCTTTGATTATGAACATGATTTGAACATAGTGCGGGTTAGAAGTCCGTCTTCTGCACTTATTGCTATAGGAAATTTGCATTCTAAAGATTTTAAATCTTCAAGAGTATTTAACTTATAATTAGAGGAGAAAAAGATGTCGATAACACCAGAGCGTAAAGCAGAGCTCATAAAAGAATATGCGATTGTTGAAAACGATACTGGTTCAGTTGAAGTTCAGTGTGCAGTATTAACAGATAGAATTAAAAACCTTACTGAACATTTGAAAGATAATCATAAAGATTTTTCTTCAAGAAGAGGGTTGCTAATTTTAGTAGGTCGTAGAAAAAGATTACTATCTTATTTAAAGAAAACAAGTTTAGATCGATACGTAAAATTGATTAAAAGACTAGGTTTAAGAAAGTAGTTTTTGATAGAGAAATTTGGGCCACTTAGTTGGCCCAAATTTTTTGTTGGCAGCGTTATATTTTAGTATCATTATTTTTAGTTTATGATACTATATTTTCAGTAGTGTTAATTAGTGATTTTGGCTACTATAAAAAACAATCGCTAAAGTTTTAAGGAAGGATGTTTGTACTTAAATGGAATTATTTGGTTCAAAAATTTTGAGTACAAAAAATATAAATAATTTTAAGGTATATATTTACGATGTTTAATGAGATGAAAAAACAAATAGACTGGAATGGATCAGTTTTGGAATTGTCTACTGGTAAGATAGCTAGGCAAGCTGATGGAGCAGTCATGGTGAAAATGGGTGACACAATTGTACAATGTACCGCAGTTTCAGCTAAAAAAGCAAAAGCAGATGCTGACTTTTTTCCACTAACTGTGAATTACCAGGAAAAAACTTATGCAGCAGGGAAGATACCCGGTGGTTTTTTTAAAAGAGAAGGAAGGGGTAGCGAAAAAGAAGTATTAACATCAAGATTAATCGACCGACCAATCAGACCTTTATTTCATAATGGTTTCTTCAATGAGACACAAGTGTTATGTACAGTACACTCGTTTGATCCAAACCATAGCCCAGATATTTTAGCGCTAATTGGTGCTTCAGCAGCCTTGGCAATTTCTGGTGTGCCATATTTGGACATCGTTGCAGCAACAAGAGTTGCCAGGATTGATAATCAGTTTATTGTTAACCCAACATTAGAGCAAATGGAACAAAGCAGCCTTGATTTAGTTGTTGCGGGAACAAGCAGTTCTGTGATGATGGTGGAATCAGAAGCGGATTTCTTAACTGAGCAACAAATGCTAGATGCTGTGAAAGTTGGTCATGAGGCATTGCAGCCAGTTGTTGAAATGATAGAAGCGTTAAAACTAGAGGCGGGCAAACCAGCTTGGGAAGTGTCAGACATTTACCCTCAAGAGCTAGAAAGTGAGATTAAAGAATTAGTTAAAGACAGGGTTGTACAAGCATTTGCAATCAAAACAAAGCAAGATAGATATGCTGCAATTACTGAAATCACAGATGAAATGGTTGCTCAATTTACAGAAAATGAGCAATATACAGAATTTCAAGTTAAGTCAGCTTTATCCTCAGTTAAGTCAGAAGTTTTAAGAGCAGATACTTTATCTAAAAAAATTCGTATAGATGGAAGACAGCTTGACGAAGTAAGGCAAATTATGTGTGAAACTGAATTACTTCCTAATGCTCATGGTTCATCATTGTTTACTAGAGGTGAAACTCAGGCTTTAGTGACCTCAACACTTGGAACAGCTTCAGACGAGCAAATTATTGACTCAATTGAAGGCGACAGAAAAGAAAGTTTCCTATTAAACTATATTTTTCCGCAATATTCAGTTGGTGAAGTTGGCCCAATGCGTGCCCCAAGCAGAAGAGAAGTAGGGCATGGTAAACTAGCATGGCGTGCTCTTCGCAAGGCTTTACCTGAGAAAAATGATTTTTCGTACACTATAAGAGTAGTTTCTGAAATAACTGAATCTAATGGCTCATCTTCAATGGCAACTGTTTGTGGTGGTTCAATGGCGATGATGGACGCTGGTGTTCCAATGAAAGCTCCAATTTCTGGAATTGCTATGGGTTTAATTAAGGAAGGTGATGAATTTGTCGTTTTATCAGACATTATTGCTGATGAAGATCATTTAGGTGATATGGACTTTAAAGTAGCCGGTAGTGAAAGTGGTGTCACAGCTCTGCAAATGGATATTAAAGTTGCTGGAATTACATTTGATATTATGAAAAAAGCATTAGACCAGGCAAAGCAAGGTCGTGTGCATATATTAGGCAAAATGTCTGAAGCGATTTCAACAAATGCTCAGATAAGTGGTAATGCACCAATTATTGAATCATTTATGGTTCCAAAATCAAAAATTCGTGAAATTATTGGAGCTGGTGGTAAGGTGATTCGTGAAATTTGTGAAACTACTGATGCGAAAATAGATATTTCTGATGAGGGGCAGGTATCTGTTTCAGCAATAGGGCGTGAGAATTTGGACGCAGCCATTGCAAAAGTCAAAGAAATCGCAGTGGACCCACAAGTTGGCGAAGTGTTTACTGGTAAAGTTGTGAAGATTCTTGATGCAGGTGCATTTGTAAATTATCATGGCTCGCGCGATGGTTTTGTGCATATTAGTGAAATTGCGCATGAAAGAGTTAGTGCTGTTTCTGATGTGTTGAGTGAAGGTCAGCAAGTTAAAGTTAAACTGATTGGTTTTGAGCGTGGTAAAGCGAAATTGACAATAAAGAATGCTGAAAAATCTAATGATTCTAAAGACTCCAATGGAAAAGAGCAGGAAAAAGATAAGCCAGTGGCTAAAAAGAAAAAAGTTATGAGAGTTGATTCCACTTCTTCTGAAATAAAATCAGATGATAGTGAAACTAGTGAAAGAAAGTACTTTAAATAAAAATTTAAAATTACTTTTCAACAAAAGCCATAGATGTTACTCTTTAAAAGAATAATAGCTATGGCTTTTTATAATTTGTATGTTTTTTTAAAGTTAATCAAGGGGAGTTGAGTATGATAAGTAATGTGTATAAGAAAATATATTCTCTCAAAATATTACTTTTAACCGTATTTATTTGTTTTTATCCCAATATATCTATTGCTAATGAGCAGGCTGAGAGAGAGATTAAATCTTATATTAAAAATATTAAATCGATTGCGGTTGAATTTGTGCAGCTAGATAGTGCAGGAAATCGTTCTGAAGGGATGTTGATTGTCGACAAACCATATAAATTTAGATGCAATTATTACGAGCCTTTTCCCTTATTGATAAGTGGTAATACAAATTATATTTCAGTATATGACTTTGAAATGAAGCATATTAGCCGAATTAAAGCTAAAGAAAATGTGTTTAATTTTCTGCTACTTGATGAGATAGATTTTAGTAAGCAGTTCCGAATTTTATCATCAATAAAAAACCAAGATGGATATGTATTTAAAATTCAAAGCACTCAAAATGATAAGATTAGCGAAATAACTTTTGACGTGCAATCAAAGGCTATTAAGCAGTTAAAAATATTAGAAGATAATAATATAATTAACCTATCATTTGGCCGTGTCTTTGATATATCATCACCTGATGAGCAATTATTCTTAATGCCCCACCCAGATCGCTTTGGCCCGCCAAAGCGTTATACTCGAACAGAGCTTAAGAAAAAGTTAGGGATTAGGCCTCTGTAACATCTTCGTTATCTATGATAAGCATCTTCGCCCGTTAAATTACTCTGAAAGTTATTATCCACTTCTTTGTAAGAGCTTTGTGAATGTAATTG
>JBMGNO010000044.1:0-9868 GCA_049739405.1 Rickettsiaceae bacterium | reverse complement strand
AAACCAAAGAAATGATGAGCATAAGAACCATAGTCATAATATTAATGCAGATATGTTTGGTAATGTTACCAAGCAAGGCTTTAGCGAGTACGTTTGGTCAGACTTGCTCAGAGCCTCCTATTGCTGATGATAGTGGTTACTTAGTTAATGATACTGCATATGGGTTCATTAAAAACAATATTGATATTAAAACTCATGTTGAGCATGCATGCGATTCGGTTGAGCTAGAGTTTCCTTTTTGTATTAAGAACGCTGATGGTGCTGCAAGTGTTTGCAATCAGGTTAGCTTGAATGTGGGTGAGTCTTCAAGTCTTGGGAGCTTGAGCAGTAACCCAGAAATTACCAACAGTACTTTTTTAAGAAATATTGTTTTGACCGTGCAAGAGGTTCAAAGTGAAGTATGTTTAATAATGCCTACTTCCAGGGGGAATATGCCGTTAATGTGCCGTAATAAGCTTGTTGAGGGCCAGGCTGAAGAAGATGAGGATAATGTTGATGAGTTTGATGTGTGTAATGCAATAGGTGGGTCTTGTTTTGAAGGAAGAAGTCAGAGTCAATCACTATTTAACTTTTCTGGTTTGTCGGTCCATTGTTTGCGTAATATGCTAAACGCAGTGTTTTATACTCAAAATGACTGTGTGGTTCCTCCAAATCAAGAAAATAATGGCATTACATTAAGTGTATTACGTCCATTTCCAGCTTTTTACAACGCAATGCGTACCGCTGTTTTGGCAGCATTAATCATGTATGTAATGTTTTTCGGCTTTAAAATAGTTATGGAGCCAAAAAGCGCTACGTTAAATGAGATATTCTTATTTATTATGAAGTTTATCCTAGTACTATATTTTTCCGTAGGTATTGGTACTGGTGTTTTAGTTGATGGTGTTGTTCAATATAATAATGGGATAGTTGAGTGGTTATTACCTTTATTTGTTGAGATGACAGCAAGGTTCGCTGAATTTATATTTTTATCAGCTGGATCAAATGGGTTATGTGAATTCGATATTGCTCGCTACAATGCCGGTTTTGAGTTTTACCGATTATGGGATGCAATTGATTGCCGAGTTGGTTTTTACATGGGAATGCAGTTAATGCATAATATGGGCGGCGGAATATTTGATGCGGCTCAGGCATCTGGAGGAGTTGCAGGAGATAATTTATTTAGTAATTCTGGCGACACTTCTCAAATGCTTATTTCGCAATTTTCTGACAATATGGCGATGCCGATGATTATGATGGGCTTTTTACTCAGCGGTGGTTTTATTGTAGTGATAATGCTAGCCATATTCCTAGTTGTTTTTCTTTCTCTAATATTATATTTCATTACCATATATATGGCGTGCTTAGTAACATTATATTTACTTGCATATATTGCGCCAATTTTTGTGCCCATGGCCTTATTTCATAGAACTAATGGATATTTCAAAGCTTGGTTTGATATGATCGTATCATGTATGCTTCAACCGGCTATTATTGCTGGATTTGTAGCTGCGGTATTAACTGTATTTGATACGGCAGTATATGGTAATTGCGAATTTAATCGTATTGATTATAGTTTTGAAGATTACAATTTTTCAACTTTCCAACTAGTTTTACCAAGCGCTGAAATTGAAAAATGCCAAGAAAGCCCGGGTTATAAAATGCTTGGCTATGCATCTGGTTTGGACTGGGAAGAAAAAAGATTCATGTTATTTAAAATACCAGTAATTAACGATACTCAAAATATGATAAAAAGCATGACTTATTTAATGCTTTATATGGCGCTATTCTACTATTTAATAAAATCTGCAAACTCAATGGCTTCTAAGGTTACTGGTGGGCCTGATCTATCGGCAGTGACGGTGAGTCCGAATTTAGTAGTAGATAAAGTTATTAACTTAGCCAAAGCTACGGCAATGCTAGCAGTTGCTGCGGTGAAATTGGGTATGGCTGATATTGGTGGTGCAATAGGCGATACTATAGGTGCTGCTAGAAAAGGTTTAACAGATACTAGTGCAAGTAAGAAGAAAGAAGACGATGATCCAGAAGATAAAATAGCTGGAAGTGGAGGTGGTAATGAATCTGATAATACCAATGCTGCTGCCGACGGAGAGCTTACTAAGAAAGGGGTAGGGGGCATGTTAGATGAGGATAAGAAATAAGGAAATAAATTATGAGCGCTAAAAAAATTATAATAATGGCACTACTAGCACTAGCGGCAATTTTGATGTGCTTAGTTTTTGTTGTTGTAGCAATTATTGGAATAATTTTCGGTTCTGATGGTTGTTTCTATCGCTATAATTTTAAAGATAATGCTCAAAATACAGGTGGAATACTAGGCACTGGAGTAGGAACAGATCAGTTGTTTGATAATACAAACGGCACATTGTCTAATACTAGTTTAGTTACTAAAAGTGTTATATTAAAGGCTAGTGGCGATTACAGCTCGGCCTCATCAGGCGCCAATGATACTTCTAGCTATGGAAAATGGCTTAATACTGGTGTGAGCGCTCAAGATGGTCAGGAAATAAAAATTTCAGTTAGTGGTGAAGTTAGCTTATGTAAGGCTTATTTACCGATTAACAACATACAATCAGATTCTAATCAAGATGTTGATGGTAATATTGCGGAAATACCTCGTGTTGAAGGTTCTGAAGAGCCGTTGCCGCTAATATTTGATGCGCAAAATAGAGAGTGGCGCAATATAGCAGAATTATATGAGGGAGATAAAATTCAGATTGTACTAAAAAGAGACCACATTACCTCTTCTGAAGTCACAAGAGTTTACGATGCACTGAACAAAACAAATATCACAGCTGATTGCAGGGAAGGGAACATAGACTATAACCCAATATGTGGAAGGTATTATAGCTGGGATACTAGTAATCAGTATGTATCAAATTGTCAGTTTGTAGCAGAATGTTATGAGTGCAATACGCGCAACGAATGTATTACTGAGGAAGTAAACGGAGTTTGCGTTGGTGGTTTTCAAACAGTCTCAGACTGGTGCTCATGTTATGATAATCAGTATGGGGTTGCTCCAGAAGCTTATTTAAATAACGGTACGCACACATATCCTTGGTCTGATGATCTGGGGGATTTGCGTTCTAATTTAAATCGTAATTGTCGCACGGAAAGAGACTATGTTGAAGGCGCTTATCAAAATCAAAAATATTTTTGGTATTCAGCAAATAATGCAGCTGGCTTGCTGTACCAATTTAGTGGCAGCCCATCAACATCTAGTGGATTAGGCGAAAATTATGAATTTGCAGCTGTTGAATCTAGCCTGGGGACAGATAAAGTAGTCCTAGAAACGATATATGAAGGACCTGGAACGGGATATTTGCAATATTATTTATATGGTTATGAAAATAATGTAATTAGCTCTGGTGGATATGTCCTCGGCGTCAAGCAAAGCAAATGCCGCAGGTCTGCTGGTCAATCCATTAGTGACAATGATTTTAATAATCGCGGTCAGATTGAGTATGTTATTACATCTAGTGGGTCTGACCCAGAAAGCGCTTCATCATCAGACCTTACCTTGGACGATAACGGTCATGGTACAATTACTGCAAATGGTAAAGGCAGTGTATGGCTAAAAATTAGAAACAAACCAGAAGATTATCCTAATAGTAGTGGTCAATATAGTGTTGATTTAATTACAGAAATCGATAATGGTGATTTTGGTGATGACATATTAACTCCATTTATTGATGAGTTTAGGCAAATGATGCAAGATATATCAACCACGATATTTCGTAACATGACTTGCTTTAATGGCGCTAATGCTGAAGTAGATTGTCAAAATTTCTTTAGTTATTTACGCGCAATGCTTATTTTATACGTTATGAGCTATGGCATGATGTTTTTAATGGGTATGGTTAAGATATCACAAACTGACTTAGTAACAAGGGTTATAAAAATTGGCTTAGTCGCTGGTTTGATGAATGAAGGTACTTTTGAATTCTTTAATCTATACGTATTTGATGTAGTCACTAATTTTACAGACGAAATTATTGCTAATATCGGTGGATTTAGTCTTCAAGATGGCGGAGCTAATGTAGGAGATGGGCCATCTAACCCAATAGAATTCATGACAGACATATTAACTAGAATGATATTAAACCCAACATTTGCATCGCAGATGATGGCTCTGCCGGCAACTGGCCCTGCTGGTATAGTTTATTTTGTATTATTATTTATACCGGTAGTAATGTTGTTAATAGTTTTATTTAGAGCTATTACAATATATTTAATTGCATTTATGGCTCTTGCCGTATTAATGGGAATGGCGCCTTTATTCTTAAGTTTTATTTTGTTTGAAAAAACTAGATCTATGTTTACTCGCTGGGTTCAGTTCTCTTTTCAGTATATGCTAGAGCCAGTGGTATTATTAGGCGGAGTAATAGTTTTAACTAATCTCATAGTCATCTTTATGGACTTAATTCTTAGCTATAGCGTATGTTGGAAATGCGCTGTTCCATTAAGGCTACCATTTGCAGCTATTGATGGAGTTTTACCAGAGTTTTTAGGAGTAGATTTATTCTGTATTAATTGGTTTGCCCCTTGGGGATTTGACCACCGATCATTCGGTATGGGGTTAAATTTACAGTATATTGTGATAGTAATCATGCTCACCTATTGCCTATGGAGCTATGCAGATTTCTGTAATACTTTGGTGCAAAGAATTACCGGCTCATTTGGTATACAAACAGCAACTGACATGGGGCAACAAATTAATAACAAGATGGAGCAAACGGCTTTAAAAGGGGCTGGCTTAGATGCTGCATCAAGGGCCAAAATCACTGGGGCCGTTAAAGAAAATCTTGGTAGCCAAACAAAAAGAATAAATTCTGGCGCCGCTTCTTTAAAAGCGAAAGGTAAGAGAATGCAATCTAGCGCATGGGGCAAGGCTAAAGATGCGTGGAATAAATCTAGTGCAGAAAAAAAGCCTGATGCTCCAAAGGCAAAAGATAATGCTCCAAATAGCAACAATAAAGATAAATGATCGTAAATAGGTGATGAAATGTTAGGTTTTAATAGTAATTAAGGGTAATAATTTAATAAAAAAGGAATATGGAACGTCAATTAAAATTTATTTTGATATTATTGGTTTGCTTCTGTGGGGTTTATGCTTATGCCTCATCAGAAGTGACAACCGATCAAGATGAGTTTGAACAAAATCAAGAGGTGCTGAATAATTCTATTGATGATATTGAAAAAAAGTTTGCTTGGCTTGATGTAAGTTTCAGCGATCTTACTTCCACCATCCCACGATGTATTGAGGTTCCAGCCGTGGACGGTATGAGTCAATCTTCAACTAATGTGCCATTGAAATCTGAGCCAGAGTGGGTGTCTACTGGTGTTAAAGTCGCTGCAGGTCGTACATTAGAGATTAATTGGTCGGCCGCAGATTTACAGCCAAAGCCGCGTAAGTATAAAGTTCTATATCGAGTAGATCCAAGATTTTCACGCCCTCAAGTTTTTATACAGCAATATAATAGCGACAAAAAATTATATATGTCTGATTTTCATGCTTATGAGGATGGTCTTTTACTAGACTATCAATCAGTGCCAGAGATGGAGTTTGCTGATCGAATTGATGATTATGATAATTATTTTGATTTTATTGGTCGTTCCAAAATACCAGTTAATAAAGGTGATGTAATTAATGTAAAACTTGATTATAGACAAAAGTTTTTTGACCAAGCAGAGCTTTCATCGGAACTCGGGTCACTGAATAATCTATCTGTGATTTATACAGACTCAGCAATCAATGATAACAGAATTATCTACAGCACTGCAGAGCAGTTTTGTAAAGATGCAATAGGCGCTGATACGCCTGAATATACCCAAAATTGCTCAACAATAGGGGAGTATTGGGACTCTGGAGATAACTGGAACTTGATGCAAGGAAGAATCCTAAACTCAGCCTTTATTAACAAAAAAGATTTAATTAAAAGCTGCCCAGATGGGGCTTTTGACAGTGAAAATGACCCATTATGTTATTACGATCAAGGAAGAGGTTTTCAAATTACTCTTGGTGGGAATGTAATTAAAGGAATGAGGGATAAGTTCAAACTATCTCCATTCTCAAGTCAAGAATTCTTTTATTATAAATCAACTGTTAATGGTACCTTAGATTTTACTACATCATGGGATATTGATGGTATGTATAATGGCTACGAGCAGTTTATGGTAAATTGGACTCCGAAGACTAATTATTTTGATTTCTTGCAAGCTATTGACGCTTCTGCTTCTAATATGAGTGTGAATTTCTTACATTTTGGACGCTATTTAATGGAAATAGAAATTGGCAATTCGGAATCAGTTGTTTCACAAAGTGATTTAAATTCAATAGAAGTAGAATTCTTAGTAAGTGAGGATGGGAACCCTGATCCATCAGCACCAGGTACTACCATCGATCAAGAGTTCCGTGGTAATGCACCTTCTGAAGGGTATTTATTTTTTCGAGCTAGAAAAACTGATGAGTCTTTAGATGGAGATATTCATATCAATGTCGCTAATTTTGTAGGTAGTTCATTCATATCAGATATTTTATTTACACTAATTGTAGAGCCAATCAGAAATCAGTTCAATCGATTTACTCGTCTTTTATATACTGGCTTAGCAACAAATGATGATGTAATGAATATTGCAAGATTAATGTTAATTATTTATATCTCACTATACGGTTTATTTTTCTTGGGCGGAGCAGTGGAAATCACTGTTAATGACCTAGTTTCAAGGGTGATTAAAATTGCAGTTATTGTAGCATTATTTAGTCCGCAAAGTTGGAATTTCTTTAGCGAGAATGTATTTAACGTATTCATTGAAGGGGTCGACTCTTTGATGACAACAATTACAGGAGCAACTGCAACAGTAGGTAATCCATTTGGGTTTATTGACCCTATTTTTGACCGTTATACTAACCCAAATATAATTGCCTTATTAATGATACAGGCTATTTATTTCCCGGCTGCTCTGATTATATTTGCAATTATTGCTCTTTATGCTTTGTATCTATATATTAAGGCTATAATACAAATTATAATCACATATTGCGTGGCTTTTGTAGGCCTGGCTGTGGTTATTTCGTTAGCACCAATATTCATTACATTTATGTTGTTTGAAAGAACAAGAACTATATTTGATAATTGGGTTTCAACAATGCTTAACTATATGCTTGAGCCAACAATTTTATTAATATTCTTTTTATTAATAGATCAATTAATCTCTGATATTCTTGTTAAAACAGTTCTGCGTGCCTGCTGGGATATTTGGATTCCTTTAAATATATTCTTAGATTTAAATAGTTTTGGAATACCAATAGATTTTAGTTTTTCATTACCATTTTTTCCTGGAATTCCATTCTATATTCCAGAAATCTATAAGATAGAAAGTATGGGAGATATTTTCTCATCTAATGGAACTATTATGAAGATAGGTATTTATTCATTCTTATTATATGCCTTAAGTAAACTTCTTGGTGGTATGGTCTCTTACGTACACATGCTTGTTCAGCGATTGACACAAGTTTATGTCACGCCTGCTCCTGGTGCAAGCGGTAGAGGAGAAACACCGGTTGAAAGTATTATAGATGATCTTGGGAAAATAAAAGCTAATACGATTGGTGGCGCACCAAACTGGGGGAAAGGTTTTATTAAAGATAAATTATTAGGTCAAAAAATATCGCAAAGAAGATTAAATGCAGCAACAGCATCTGGGTCTGCTGATGTTGATTATAGCGGTTTTGGAAGTTCGAATGCAGAGCCAAGTGAAATTACTAGCTCTAGTTCAAGTTCAAGTTCCAGCTCAAGTAAATCTACCACTTCAAATGCAAAGGTTGATAATAGATCTTCATTCCAAAAAATCAGTGAAGGAGCTCTTAATGTCGTAGAAAATGCTATGCGTTTTGGTAATTGGGCAAGAGGAGCAAGTGATTCGACAAGCAAATTAATTGATAATAAGAAAGAAGCTATCACTGGTAAGGTTGCATCAGCTAAAGAAGGGGTTAAAAATTCTCTATATAGCGCAGCAAGAAATTTAGAAAAAGATGGAAGTAAAAGTAATAAGGTTGCAAAGTATCTAATGTCGAAGGCGGCTGATGCTTCAGGCAGAGGTTTGACTTTCCTTTCAGCTCAAACTAGTTCATTGGCGCCTGAGTTGAGTCGCGATATGTCTATATTAGGAGCTGATTTAAAGTTGTGGAAGGGTGAGTATGCGCAAAAAGGTATTGACGGAATATCAAATAAACTGCGTGTTGCAGGCAACTATGTTAATCGATCAGGGGCAAGAGATCAGAATTCAGCTCTAGAAGATGATAGCAAACCTACAATAAACATAGAGCAAGAGTCAGGGGATAATAATTCTAATAATCTTGTGGATAAGAAAAAAGATCATCGAATTGTCGGAGCGATTAAAGCGGTGGGTAGAGTAGTTTCTGGCAAGACTCGTGCAGTAGGGACGAATATCTTTAATAAAACTGTTAAGTTAAAGCCAAATTTAGTTCTACAGGGTGTTAATCCACAATATAAGTCAAAGACTTATTTGGGTAAAAAAGTAGGACAATTTGGTAATTTAGTACAAAAAGCATCTATTTTCACTGCCCAGGCTGCAGTGCGCGTTTCACAAGGGGCTGCTAAAATGGATTATAAAATCAATAATGGACAAACCCCTACGATAACTATTGATAAAGATAAACCTAGTCCTAAAGATAAGCCTAAGTTAAAAAGATCACAAAGTGAGCCTATATTAAATACAAAAGAAAGAAGAAAGCTAGAAGAAAATAAGAAAAAAGGAAATGACAATGAAGAATAGTTTTATTATTATCATTTTATCAATAATACTATCATCATGCGGTGATCGTTGCATCGAAGCTGACGATTTTGGTCATGCTGCTTTCTACACCTCAGCTCGCTATACTCAAGAAGAAATGCAAGGTCAAGAGGAGGATCGTCAAGTTGCCCCATGGCGCAAAACGCCTTATACATTAAATGGTAAACCCTTAACTGTAGCAGTACGTGGCTGGGATAATGGCGTTGAGGGAAATACAGTTGCAGAACTATCCGCCTGGTGCCCATGGTTTGGAACTAGTAATGATGAATTTACTTTGGTGAATCTATGTACTAGATTCAAAGAGTGCGAGTTTGAAAATGATGAAATGTGCACCGACACTCCAGATGCAAACTTAACTAATGCGCCTTGTATTTTTAAAAAGGGAGTTGGTTTATACGCATTATTAGCTGAGCCAAACACAGACCCTAACCTTAGCACTGAAACAAGAAAAAAACCCCAAGGCATCACGTTCCATGTCGGAGCAAAAAGAGATGGGTATGATATGTATGAGGTGGATCGCGACGGTAATGATCGACTTGCTGGCGGCCGGGTGTATAATTTTATTACAGACGATGATCGTGAGCGTTTTACTAACAGCGAAGTGTATTTTAAAATATTAGATAAATTCTATGATGATAATAGTGGTAAGTATAAAATAGTTATTAAATCTGGTGTTAGAAGGATAGGGGAAGATCCTTTCGTGTTGATTACAGATTTGATCCATGAGTATATATTTGGCAATGGAGATGATGACCCTGGAGTAGTTAGTAGGATTTACCTAAGTATTATTAATAACCCAGGCTATCAAACAGCTGTATCTGCGTTGTTAATATTATTTGTTATCTATACAGGTATGTTATATTTAATGGGTCATGTTGATTTAACAAAAACTGAGTTGATTATCAGGGTATTAAAGATTGGGTTAGTATCAGCTTTACTAAACACAGAAACTAGCTGGACTTTTTTCAACGATTATTTATTTGTATATTTTATTGGTGGAATACAGCAAATACTAGGTATATTATTCGACTTAGGTGCGACAGGCCCCGGT
>JBMGNO010000043.1:0-9902 GCA_049739405.1 Rickettsiaceae bacterium | reverse complement strand
TCTTTGCTATCTTTCTTTAATTTATCACTATCTTTTCTTTCTGTTTGTTTTTTACTATTCGGATCATTTTTCTTTTTATCCGCGTCTCCTTTTGGCGCTTTTGGATCTGGTTTTTTACTATCTTTAGTATTAGCAGTATTACCTGAAGTAGGTTTTGAATCTTCTGAAGATGAATCTTTAGGCAGAGATGATCCACCACCTGGAGGAGATGGGGGTTTAGGTATATCTCCTGCGCCACCCCCAGGAGGAGGAGGTGCTGGGGTTAACTTAGCTGCATTCTTAGCCGCTGAATCTGCTGACTTTTCTACATCCTTTATAGATTGTCCGACTTTATCAATAACTTTACTTGCTATTTTTTTACCAATTTTCTTCACTGCTTTAGCTGCTTTTTCTGGAATCTTTTTACCCGCGCTTTTAACTGCTTTAAATGCTGCTTTTGCACCAGCTTTCACCGCTCCAGCAGCAGCTTTTGCACCAGCTTTTACCGCGCCTTTTGCCCCAGCAGCACCCGCTTTTATAGCCCCTGCCCCTGCGGCTTTCGCAGCACCTGCTCCTGCAGCAACTGGAGTTACGACTACCCCACCCACTCCGCCTGTTGCCACGGTTACGGCTGCAACAGTTAATACAACCGCTGCAGTTATAGCCTTTTTAATTCCTTCAATAGCCAAGCCTGCAGCTTTTTTCGCCATATTTGTTGCGCTATTTGGCTTCGCGATGCTAGCTCCACTGACTGACGCCCCTTCTGTTAGGTCGGCTGCAAAATCTCCTATTTGATCAGCGAACTTTGTCATGATATATATTAATAAGCAGGCTATTATTAGCTGCATCATAATCCACTGCAACTTTTCAACTGCTACTTCAACGAAATCAAAAAATTGTCCTGGGGATTCTTTCAATACACTATCTATCTGTGCATTCACACCAGTGCCTATCGCATCTATTTGACCATCTAGTTCAGTATCCTCTATTGACTGCAAAGCCTCTGATGGGTAAGCTAAGAAGTACCCTAATGACTCGCGACAATTTATTGCGTCTTCTTCTGTAGCATAATTATCCCATTCTCGATCTATGTTGAATATACGAAATACACGATCAGCATTAGTTGACATTACGCCCGTTATAAGGCCATCAAGCTGCTGCAGGGACTCTTGTTGATCTTCAGAACTAAGTTGAGCATCAACGGGAATATGTTGACAGGTTCCATAAACCCCTCTATCAGTCAGCTCCATCATTGTAATCATAAATGTGACTATAACTAATGGTTGTAGCATAAATGATACTAGTAACTTTGCCCAGGAAGTAAAATATCCTTGAGTAAAGCCAAATAAATACATTGGCACAAATAATGGCGCTAAGAAACCAAGTATCACTATACCAATCATGCATATGATTGTTGCGTTCACAACAAATGCTAGCATACCGATAATAAGCAAAGGATAGGCTAATACTGCTATAACAATCCACGGCCAGCCTGTTAATAGAGATGGTATAACTAATAAGAAGTAAGGCGGGATAGGAAATGCAGCATAATCACTTCTATCATATTCACTATCAAGGTATTGAAGCGAGACAAATTGGTTGATAATCGCATCAATACCCAAATAGTAACTAATACGGCAATCTAAGGAATCCCAAAGGGCTAAATGCTCCATTCCCGGGGTATATTCCATGTCACTAAATACACAGAGCTGCGATGGAGAGGCGTTTGAAACCCAACCCATAATACTAGTCATGCCGTTTAGCAAAATAGGAAAAGCCCACTGGATCATACCATCCATACGACCCGCCTCACCATTTAGCCCTGGATTAATATTAATACCAACTGAGAAGTATACTACGAATAAAAACTTAAAAACAAAGCCTGCTAGGTCTTTTTTTTCTGGAACATTTCCTGACAAAATCATTCTAAAGCCAAATAATATGATATAAATCGCCAGCAACGCGCTAACTATTTGCTGCATATTACGCTGAAAGGTAAATAATGTGCTTTCAAGGCGAGTAACATCGTTGTTAGTTATCTCTTGAACTTGTGAAAAACTGCAGGCACTTCGACTAATCATCAGCTTAGTTATCATTTCCTGAACGCACTCGACAATTGGTCCAGACAAAACAACAGATGCATGAGAATTATCCAAAGCTCTCCTATAGCAGCTGCCAAGTCCACATTTTGTTAGTGCTGTGCGTGGCGTTTCTTCTACGGTGGCGTCTGGATTCATGAAATCTTCATATATTGAGATGGGGTACGGCTCTTTTATATATTTACAACCAATAGGTATCCAGCCTGTGAACGCAAGTGTCGCAACACATATCTTATCTTGTTCTTTAATAACTTTTAGTGGAAATATTGGAATAATACCGACATCAATCATGTTATCATTAAAACCTATGGGTTTATCTCGATAGATATTATGATAATTTTCCTTAGGAAGAACCCAAGAATCTAAAATCAGGTCCCATGCATTTTCATCTGTAAATAAAGATTTAGCAATAGCAACACCTACTTTTGCAATAGACCCTACTCTTTCTACAGCTAGTTTTGTATTACTACACATCGAAAAGCTAATTCTTGGATCGTCAAAATCCGCTCTATTTTGTCTCTCACAAGCCTCTGGAAACAGCTCTTCATCATTAATAGTCAGACGCAAAAAGGTATTTGCATAAAGCCCCGGTGATACTATATTTGCTACAAGAAAAGTTGATACTGGTAATGGAATACAAGTATGCGAAAACTCAGTTCGCAATAAATTACCAATTCCATCAGTTTCACAAGTTAAGCCGTTTAGTCTGTCTAGTATAGTATCTAAATCTTCTGCATTAGATGTTCTTATTAAACACAAAACAAACAATGTAATGAATATAAAAAATTGACAGCAATATCGCAAAAGGCTTTTCAGAAAAAAAGCCTTCATGGCAATATTACTAAGCAACTTTCTAGCTATCATTAATTCACTTCTTTTACTTTTTCATAAAATACTGGCAACCATTTTTTAGGTTCTTCGCCATGCTCTGCAATAATTTTATCTAAAACTGCAACAGTTTCAGCTCTGCCCGATAAAACATTTATAATATTATCCATTCCAGCTAAATTCACTTTTGCTATAACTGCATTAATTCCCTGCTTGATTAAAAAATACCTAGAGGCAGGATCTGTTGATTTAATGAGAGTATACTCCCTTTCCGATAGCATAAACGCACTACGATAGACATCAGTTGCTTTTAAGTTTGGTAAAAATATTTGCGTTGCTGTTTGTTGAATTAATGTATCACTAATGGCGCTTTTTGTGGCATCTTCAACACTTTGCGTTGCAAAAATTACGAATGTATTAAGCTTTCTGAGAACCTTTAGCCAATCTTTAATCTTAGGGCCAAATACAGGGTTATCAATCAACGCCCAGGCTTCATCAAGGACTATCATTGTTCTTGAGCCATCTAGTGATATATTAATACGATGGAAAATATATAGTAGCACAGGCCCCAAAGATAATGGGTCTTTTAGCAGTTCAGCCATTTCAAAACCAAAAACTCGTGCTTTATCAAAGTCGATTGAGTCACTGTCATTATCAAATATTTTTGCGTGTGAACCATTACCATGCCACATTGAAATACGGCTAGCTAGTGATTCTGGACCTGCCATTCCTAAAAAAGGCACAATATTATCAAGCTTACGATCCCTTTTATCTAATCGAAAATTACCCTCAACAGCTTGTGTTAAAGTTCTTATGTCATCCGAATTAAGCTTTTCGCCATGAGCAGTTACTAGGGATTTTAGCCACTCTAGTAAAAACGACCTATTTTCACTACTATCTTCTAGCTGCAATGGGTTAAAGCCACAATTTGTTCCTGGGTCGACCACTGAATACACACCATCCATGGCTCTGATAAATATCTCTGCACCGCGATCTTTATCGAAGAAAAAAGTTCTGGGTTTGAATTTTTGAGCTTGTGCACATAAGAAATTCATCAAAACAGTTTTACCGCCACCAGTTGGACCAATGATCAAACTATGCCCCACATCTCGCACGTGAAAATTGAAATAAAACGGAGTGCCTGAGGTTGTGTCTAATACTGTCACATACTCACCCCAATGGTTACCATAAATTCTACCTGGGGGATAATTATGCATTGATGCATAACTTGATAAGTTTAATGTATTAATTGTTGACTTACGCACTATATAGTCTAGATTACCGGGCAATTGCCCCCAATAAACTGGTTCCATGTTTACCTTTTCGCGCACCGGACTCAAACCGCAATTGGACAATTCTACTGCAGCCATGGACAAAGTATTCTCAAGTGACTTTAAGCTTTCGTCTATACACAATATTGATAAATGATGCTCACCAAAGCCGATCTCACCACTAATTGCCATATCAAGCGCTTGTGATATCTCAGCTATTTGAGATACCGCCTTGTCTTCAGCCTGAATCATTCGATTTTGTTGTAATTGCATCTGGTTTATTGCAATAGTACGATTTGAAAACTTAAAGCTTTGAGTCATGATAAACTCAAAAGGCATTTGCAAGAAACCGTCAAGCATACCAGCAGATGTACTAGGACCGTACTCTTTAACACTAACGACACCAGCAAACTTACGCCCTTTAGGCCCCCTTGACTCCATCGATTTTGATCCAAAAAATAACCGGTTAGTTGGCAAATATTCATCAAGAGGTGTTTTTGGTACCATAACTGGGGAAGAATCACCACAATTTACTAAGGTTGCCAGAAATTCACTCATCTGACAAAAAACACCTGCTTTTGTTTTTTTAACTCTCAAAAGATAAGCATCATAGTCTCTTAAAGTCGTTAAGATACGAGTAGTCATCTCTTGCATATTTTCGTGCATTTCACGCATATCTTTTTCCCAGACAGCCTTACTAGACCTTTGTTTTAGCTTAGATAGCGCATATTCAATATAAGCCGCACCTTGCTTATCTGGCTCATATAATATACTCACATACAGCTCATTAAAATATGAATCAGTTGTTGAGTACTTCTTTTTCCACTCATCTCCAAGGTAAGAAATAAAATCTTTTGCAGAATTAGCGGTTGGGTCAATACTAAGATCCATAGCCTGACGCATTACTGGCTTGCGGCTTCTTAATGTATGAAAATACAAAGTAACATTACCTGAAGCCATGTTTTTCAATAAAGAGTTTCGTACATTTTTACGAATATCCAGGTCAATATCATCTGCTGTTTCAAAAGAAAACCCTTCTACCTTAATAATTTGTAGCAAAGCATTTGACTTTGTTATAATAGTATTATTATCCCAGTGCCCCTTGTAGGGAACAAAGGAAGATACAGGCTTTTCATTTTTAGCATAGCCTTCTTTTGCAGCTTTAGTTTTAAATATTTTAAACATTATAGGAATTCGCACCGTAATATGATTTGTTAGGACATTGATTACACTTACCAGCGTAGTTCAGGTAAAGCTCCATAAAACGCGGTTCTTTAAAGCATAATAAGTACCCTATCAAATGCACTACAGCAGCGATGAAAATAATATATAAACTTGCTTTTTGAATAAAAACCGTAACTGAAATCATTAAGTTTAACATTGCATATTGGATACTAACCCCAAAAATCATTGTTGGCCTTGTCAAACCAACGAATAAAGGATCTGCAGATAATTGACCAGACATAATACCCCCTTAAAATAATATATTTTACTTATATATATTAGTTGAAACAGATTATCTAAAGCAAACTTATACTAACAAAACCTTGAAAAAAACTGTAATTATTAACTAACTGTGGCAAAATAATACAATCTCATGAGTTGGCCTAAGCTAGATAGTAAATAATATTTTGCTTAAAAAATCCTCATTTCTATTTTTTTCGAAAAATACTTGCATTTTGTAAAAAAGTGATTTAATATCCACCCGAAGAGAGGGTTTTTTGATCCTTTCTGCAGTTGTTTTATATTTAAGCATATCTGCTTATTAATATATTTTAGTGCCCGCGTGATGGAATGGTAGACATAGCAGACTTAAAATCTGCGGAGCTTAGCTCGTGCCGGTTCAAGTCCGGCCGTGGGTACCACTTAAATAAAACAACATATTTCTAAAATTAACCTACCCCAGTTTTACCAATGTTTATCCAAACAGAAGACACTCCAAACCCAAATGCAATAAAGTTTTTACCAGGCAGCATTATTAGCCCAGATGGACCAATATTTTTTCATAAGCAGGAGGAAGCTTTGAGTAAAAGCCCTTTAGCGCTAAAGTTATTTGATATCGAAAATGTGCAATCTGTTTTTTATGGTCAGGACTTTATAACCATTACAAAAAAAGAAGAGTCTAGTTGGGATCTGTTAAAACCAGAAATATTAACAACAATAATGGATCATCTTGTTTCTGGCATGCCTGTATTTGAAGCAACAGCAGAAAAAGAAACTGCGATTGATCTAGAGAATGCTTCGGAAGTAGAAAAACAAATCATCGAAATTATCGACACTAGAGTCAGGCCATCAGTAGCTATGGATGGTGGCGATATTATCTATAAAAAATTTGAAAATGGAATCGTATATTTGCAACTGAGAGGAGCCTGTTCTGGATGCCCAAGCTCGTCTATAACCCTGAAAAACGGCATTGAATCAATGCTACAACATTTTGTACCAGAAGTGAAGTCTGTAGAAGCAATTGACGAATAGATTAGCACATGTTGTTCATGCCAATATCATTACCGCAAGTCAAAATAAAGCGCACCCCCATAATATATAGTGAATTAAGTTGAAGTTTGAGTTTTTTATAGGAAAAACCCTAAGGATTTTAATTAAAAAATGCTGTTATATATCATAAAAGTTTAATATCACTATAAAAAATGAGGAGACTGATAAATCAACCTCCTCATTTTTTATTTTTTACTTCGAAAAATCTAGTCTAGCTTTCAACAGATTCTTCTGCAGGTATATTATCACCCAAAACTTTTTCTTCGGTAGTTTTACTACCATCAGTCAAATCTTCAGGGGCTGCTATAATCTCTACATTACCAAGCTCCTGATCCTCTTCAACTCGCTCTTGCTCTCTCGATTCAACAAATAGATCTTGCACTTCTAGTATTTTTTCATCACTAACACCTTCGAATATACGACCACTATTACTCTCTATCTCTTTAATAACGCCTTCTAACAGATCTTTTACTTCGCCTTCTCTAATTTCTGATATTTTTTTGTTCTGCAACTCTTTGAATAACGACATATTTTCAAGGCTATATGCATGTTCGAGCGCAGGTACTATCTCATCTATATTTTCTATCAGATCTGAACTTTCTTGCCACCCTGCTGCAGTTATTGTATCCACAAATAACTCGCTACTAATTGCAGTCATAGCGGACTCAGAAGCTTCTATAATTGAGCTCTTACGAGTAATATCTATTTGGTCGCTCAAAAATTCCAGACGATCCACAGTAGTATTAATGTATAAAGTTAAAGCATCATTCAACGTTAAATCAGGATTACTTTCTGCGTATTCACCAATAGCGCGGCCTACTAAATCATTATAAAATTCTACATTCTCTTTATACAAATTAATATAAGATTCTTTTGCTTGTTGTAATATTTCTTCTCTATTCATTAGACTCTCCTTATTATTTTAATTAAACTTAACTTTCACTTTATATAGGATAACATAAATAAAGACTATTGTCAATCGCTGGTTACTACTTATTAATTATTCTTCGGGGTATACTCCCCACAAATACTTTCTAGACAACCAACCTTTTTTATTTTGACAAGACACCTTACACCATTTTTCTTTACATTTCAATAGATTGCAACGCAGATTGGGCTTAAGGTAAGCCACTATATTTGAATTATCACTAAGAGAAGATCTTAAAGCTATGGTTTCCTTGGTTTGAACTATGACAGATCTTTTTCCAGAAACAACACTTGAATGCACCCATCCACCTTCTCCATGCGCATCAACAATCTTACGCCATTGCTCATATTCAGCAACAACTTCAACGGGTTCACCCTTTTTGATAAACACCCATTCAATTGGGCAATCTTTTTCTGGACCAACTCTTGCATTAACCTCATTAAATTTTATAGTTACAAAACGTGGAACAGGTAAGTTCTTAGGAACTGCAAATACAGGCTGAATAGAAAAACATATTATTAATAAAAATATTATTTTTTTATTCATCTTCCTCAAAAAGCTCGTCCATATTTTGTTTAGCGGCGACAATATAGTTCCCCGAACGGAATTGGTCTTTAATACGATTAATTTCCGGCAACGAAACCCCTATTGACTTAAGAACCGATCCTCCCATTTGCAAGCCCATTTCATAATCTTGAGGAATGATTGAATGCACACCAAGGTTATATAACTCGTGCGAATTCTTTAAATCTTTCATCCGAACAATCACATCCAAGCTATTAAAATTCAAATTCACAATTTTAGTAATTTTCTTAACCGTGATGTTATTATTAATAGTAACAACAAATGTTAGCGCCCTATTAGCTCCAACAGCTTCAAGCGTGCTAAGCTGAGAAGCGTCACCCTTAAATACTGACAACCCATTATCCATCGCATCATTAACAAGCTCATCATTAATATCCAAAGCAACATAATTTATACCCTCGGCTTCTAAAACACGAGCCACCATTTTTCCAATTTTACCAAATCCAGCAATAATTACATGATTTTTTAAATCTCTGGCTCCATATTCAATAACTTGATCGGGAGTACTACCCATTCTTTTTTCAATTCTTTCTGAAATATAGCGCCCCACAATAGCTAGTAAAGGAGTTAGCGCCATCGTGCAAGTAACAACTAATAATAATATGTTTGCCGTGTGCTCCTCCAAAACACCCAACTCTTTCCCTAGGCCAAATAAGATAAACGCAAACTCGCCACCTTGCGAAAGCAAAAGGCCAGCATGCAAGGCCACACCTTTATTAAAGCCAAACAGAATACATAAGCCAGTAATAATAAGTGTTTTTAACAAAATCAAGGAAATACTAAAAGTAATAATTAGGTTCATTTGGTTATATATTTCCATCACATCGATCTTCATACCAACGCTCATGAAAAATAAACCTAACAACAGGCTCTTAAATGGATATATACTCTCTTCTGCTTTAACGCGAAAATCGGTTTCTGCTACTAAAATACCCGAAACAAAAGCACCAAGGGCCAGTGATAAGCCAAAATGCTCAGTACTCCAAGCGGCACCAAGCACAACTAATAAGGTAGCTGCAATGGGTAGCTCACTACTTTCATGACTATCTTGTGCGATGAATGCAAATAATGGTCGTAAAAACACCCGACCAGTAATGAAAATCACACCCAAGGCAATGACCGTTTTAAATAATGAATTAGCGAGTATATATGTAAGGGACTCTATATTCTCTCCTCCACCACCAAGTATTGGCACAATAACAAGCAATGGAACAACAACAAAATCTTGCATTAGAAGAATAGCAAGAGCAATACGCCCAATTTGCATCGACTGACTTTTCGTTTCATTAACCACCTGCATTACAATCGCAGTTGAGGATAAAGCAAGGCCACCAGAGATGATTATCGCCAAACTATGATCACCTGTGGTTAGAACTACGCCAGCAGCTATGATTAACCCAGTAATAAGAACTTGCAACGAGCCAAGACCAAATACATATTTGCGCATAGCTTTTAAACGCTCAATCGAGAGCTCCAAACCAATTGCAAATAGTAAGAAAACAACACCAAGCTCGCCAAGTAGAGATGTTTGCTCGTAAGTTACTACTCTCATACCATTATCGCCAATAAAAGCCCCAGCAACTAAATAGCCAAGCACTGGACTCAAATTTAAGCGCTTAAAAATAGCTACGATAAAAACCGCTGCTCCAATTAAGGTAATGACGTTAATTAAAATGTTGCTTTCCATAATTCTTTAATTTTTTACTTTTTAGTTGTTCT
>JBMGNO010000042.1:0-10034 GCA_049739405.1 Rickettsiaceae bacterium | reverse complement strand
TAGTATTATTACCTGAACTAGGCCATATAGATCGACGAAAGATAGCATCGCTTGCTGGTGTAGCACCTCGTGCTAATGAGAGCGGAAAATTCACAGAATATAGAAGAGTAGGTCATGGTCGTTTTGGGGTTAAAAGGATGTTGTTTTTGGCAGCAATGGCAGCTAGAAGGTCGCATACAGATCTAAAACAATTTTATGACAAACTAATTGCCAGGGGTAAGAAGAAAATGGTAGCTTTAACCGCTCTAATGAGAAAGATTTTAGTTGTTGCTAATGCTCGGTTGAAAGATCTGGTTATTTAGTCGACTTAGAAGAGTTATAAAATATCTTTTTTTGCAAAAGATAAAAAACATAGTTGATTCAGGCCACAGGTCAAATCCGGGGTGACGACGTTTTATTGCGCTAATACATACATAGTGCACCGTTGCCGTATAGACCAAAAGAGCATAAGTATGAATCCAAACATAAGCGCCCAGACGTAGATTCTAGACGCATATGCTATATATAGTAAATTAAGTTGAGGTTTGCGCATTTTCTATTTCATCTTTTTTGACTTATTGATCACCTTTTTACCTTTAAATGGGTTAGCATCAAAAGGTCAAAAGCTACCCACTAAATCACAAAATATTTCCTATAAAAAACTCAGACTTCAATTTAATTCACTATAGTTCATTACTTAACACTTAATGTCATTGGGTTAGGATGCGCTTGGTCTTCCATAATAAATCTAATCGCAAAAATAGACCTTAGTACAAACCAAACAAATATACCAACATATAGCAGCATACTTATGAAATTTAAAGCTGGGCTAATGAATAGCATAATAGTAGATAATACAAATAACAAAACCGTCGCAGCAAGACTTAAAACAAAGGTTCTAAAAGCAAACTGATAATGCGTTCTAAATAATATATTTTCGTGCCCCATATGCACGAATGCAAATACCGCACCTACTAGAGGCAATATTGCCGTAATATTACCCAGTATGTAGAGCACATAAATCATTATTATATTTTTTTTACCTGGATCGATAAATTTTTTTATTTCTTCGGTCATTTTCCTCTCCTATTATTTATTTAAATTCCGAATTACGTTTTCTAATATTCCATTATTTTTAACATAATCTATTTCAATATCGGTATATATCTGAACAATAGCATCCAAAGACCGGCTTTCTTGATCATTTTTAATCATGATCTGTACAGGCTGATAAGGTGTTATTTGATCGTTAATACCAATAATATCAATATATTCGTCGCCTTTTAACTGAATATCACTTTCAGATATAGCAGATTTTAGGGCTATCGGTAATACCCCCATACCAACTAAATTTGATCGGTGTATTCGCTCAAAGCTTTCCGCAATAACTGCTTTTACTCCAAGCAAATTTGTTCCTTTTGCAGCCCAATCTCTTGAAGAGCCTGTGCCGTATTCTTTACCAGCAAATACTACTAATGGTACATTATTTGCTTTATAATCCATCGCTGCATCATAAATACTCATTTGCATGCCTTGAAGGTGGTTCACCGTTACCCCACCTTCAATTTCTGGACACATTAAGTTACGAATACGAACATTAGCAAAAGTTCCTCGCATCATAACCTCATGATTACCCCTACGGGCACCGTAGGAATTAAACTCTGCATTTTGCACTCCCTGATCAATCAAGTACTTAGCAGCCGGGCTTTCCTGGCTAATCACACCAGCTGGCGAGATATGGTCTGTAGTAATAGAATCACCAAATAATGCCATGATTCTCGCATCGTTAATATTTCGCAGTGACTTATTTCCTTCTTTTATCTTATCAAAATATGGTGGATTTTTTATGTATGTTGAATCACTCCAATCATATGTGTTACCTTTTGCTGTGCTAATATTTTGCCAATATTCATCACCTTTAAACACATCTTGATACTTCTCCTCAAACATAGCGCGATCAACAGAACTCGCAACATATGTTTCAATTTCTTCTTTGCTAGGCCAAATATCTTTAAAATATACTGGTTTACCTTTTGCATCATGAGTAAGCGGGTCTTTTTCTATATCAATATTAACTGTTCCAGCGATTGCATACGCAACTACAAGAGGAGGAGAAGCAAGGTAATTAGCCTTAACATAAGGATGTACTCTGCCTTCAAAATTTCTGTTACCAGATAAAATAGAGGCTACCGTTAAGTCTTGTTCCCTAATTTCTTTTTCGAATTCAGGGGCAAGTGGCCCTGAATTGCCAATACAAGTAGTACAACCATAACCAACAAGATTAAAACCCAGATCATCAAGATATGTGTTTAAACCACTTTTTTCCAAATACTCAGTCACTACTTTTGACCCGGGGGCAAGAGACGTTTTTACCCATTTTTTTGGCTTCACCCCAAGCTCATGCGCCTTTTTTGCTACTAACCCAGCTGCAAGCATTACCGAAGGGTTTGATGTATTTGTACAGCTAGTAATTGCAGCAATTACTAAGTCACCATTACCTAACTGATCTTTTTTATCATGTTCTGCCCACTGACAACCAGGGAAAAAATTCTGATAATTTTGCCTTAATTCAGATAGTACTACACGATCCTGAGGTCTTTTAGGACCAGCCAATGATAGCTCTAAGCTATCCATATCTAATTCTAAAACATCAGTGTATACTGGATCTTGATCATCTCGCCACATTGATTGCTGCTTTGCATATTTTTCGACTAAATCAATCTGTTGTTGCGAGCGCCCAGTAAGATTTAAATATTTGATAGTTTCCTTATCAATCGGGAAGAATCCGCATGTTGCTCCATATTCTGGGGCCATGTTTGAAATAGTTGCGCGATCTGAAAGAGATAAATTATCCAAACCAGGGCCAAAAAACTCAACAAACTTACCAACTACGCCTTTCTCACGTAGCATCTGTGTTACCGTTAATACCAAATCAGTAGCTGTTATATGATTTGCGATTTTTCCAGTTAATTTAAAACCAATTACTTCTGGTAAAATCATTGGCAGTTTTTGACCAAGCATTGCTGCCTCTGCCTCAATGCCGCCAACTCCCCAGCCAAGCACAGATAATGCATTAATCATTGTTGTATGGCTATCAGTGCCAACTAGAGTGTCTGGGTAAGCATATTCTTCATCATTAACAAAAATCACTTGCGCCAATTTTTCCAAATTAACTTGATGACAAATACCAGTTCCTGGAGGAACAACACGAAAATTTTTAAAACTACTTTGTCCCCATTTTAAAAACTGATATCTTTCTTCATTACGTTCAAACTCTCTTTTTACATTAGCTTTAAATGAAGATTCTTTACCAAAAGAATCAACTTGTACTGAATGATCAATAACTAAATCCACAGGAATGGATGGATTAATTGCTAATGGGTTTTTGCCTAAAGTTACCATTGCATCACGCATTGAAGCAAGGTCTACTATTGCTGGAACGCCAGTAAAGTCCTGCATCAAAACTCTTGCTGGCATATAGTCAATTTCTGCCTTTGATGTTTTATATTCCAACCATTCTTTGAAATGCGTGATCGCGCTATCACTACCACTATTACGCAGCGTATTTTCAAATAAAGACCTTAGGCAATAAGGTAGTTTTTTTATGTCTATCTCGTGATTAGTTGCCGCTTCATTAATATCAAAAATATTATACTCTTTCTCATTAACCTGTATCTTTTTTAAATATTTTGACTTTAAATCCATTTATGCTCTCTCTTTTCTGCTGTATTTTTTTGAATTACTCTATAATATAGTTATGGTAATGAAACTAGCACACCATAACAAGTAAATTTTTACATTTTTGCAACATTTTTTTATTAATACATGATAACTCTACAATCATTAGGACTCAGTATCGAAGGGAAACGCTTCTTTAAAGACCTGTCTATTAGCTTTTTACCCTCAGCAATTATTCGGTTAAATGGCCCAAATGGATGCGGCAAAACATCTCTACTACGCATGATAGCTGGAATACAATCACCAACAAATGGAACCATAAAATTTAATCAAAAACAACTTTCTATTTCATTGCTTGATAAGCCGTATTGTAATTATATTGGCCATAAAACTGCCATAAAAAATGAACTCACAGTTATTGAAAATATGAGTTACTGGGGAAAATTATGCAATAGCGAAATACTAATTCCAGCCGCCATAAAATACTTTAACCTTGAAGATATTTTAGAACAAAAATGCTTGGAGCTATCGGAAGGAAATAAAAAAAAGGTGGCTTTATCACGCCTTATAATTTGCCCAGCAAAATTATGGCTTTTAGATGAAATAGATACTAACCTTGACACTAAAAACAAAGAATTACTTACTAACTTAATTGTTTCTCATGCTGATAGTGGTGGCTTAACAATCATGGCCAGCCATAATACGCTACCTATTAAAACTACCCTAGACTTAACATTATGAAAAATTTATTAATCCAAGAAATTATCCGTCAAAATAAACTACATCACCTAGTTAAACATTTCTTTTTATTTATATTATTTGCCTTAACTAGCACAGTCATTACTCATTCACCAGATCACTTGCAAAAATTTGGTCTCACATTATCAATTATCTATATACCTTTATTCCTACTTAGTATTAGCTACTCTCTAATAAAATCTGAAATTAATGATGGTAGCTTAGAATTACTTCTTACTATTAAATCTTCATTTGAAATCGTCATAGCAAAGTTTTTAGCCTTAGTATGCAATGGGTTTTTTAGCTTTGCGTTACTATCTCCAGCAATATTTTTATTCTTTTCTCCTGAAGCAAATTTATTTGTTATATTTGCCTTATGCGCATTACTAACCATTATGCTAAGCGCTACATTAATAATACTAATCGCCTGTATTCAAGGTTATTTTCGCAATAATACAAATTTTTTAACTGTAGTAATTTTGCCGCTACTTTTCCCAAACATGATTTTTACCGGAATGGTTATTGAAGACCCCAGTCAATTATCTTTTATTTTTATTATGTCTGGTATTAATCTTATGATGGTGCCACCTATATTATATTTATCTCAGTACCTTATGGATAATATTTACAACATATAAATCAAATAAATACTTAATTTACTACAAATTATTTGCTGGAGCGCTAAGAATTAGATTAAACTAATTCTTATTACAACAATTTAATTAACCTCATGCTTGATACTCTTTTTACAAAACTAAAGCCAATCTTAAATAGCCCTGTTATTATCTTTGTGTACAGCATCTTAAGTAAGTGGTACATTATGGTAATGTTAACAGCTCTTATGGTAACATTTTGGGTGTTTAAAGGCTTGACTGATACTGGTATTCTTCAAGCAGCTGAGAAAACTGTTTCTGCCGCATTAAAGGATACTAAATCCGTAGCTAGATATTGTGTACCCAAAATATTAAGTTTTAGTGATTTCTGGGAATGCCTGCAAAACCCACCCGAATATGAAGAATCTGAAAATGAGCTTGAACTACAGAAAAATTTAAATAACTTGCTAAATCCAAAAGGGCAGCAACAAAATGCTGACCCCTCTGAAAATCAACAAATGACGAACCCATACGCACAATAAATAAGATTATTCGGAAATAAAATAATTGAAATCGTTGATTATATGACTTGCTGCAGTTATAATGTTTTTTGAATAAGTATAAATAACTGAAAAAATAAATATGTCAGAAGATAATACCCCAGACAAGAAAGATAAAACAACAAGAAGAGATTTTGCGACCCTCGCTGCAAGTGGCATGACCGCTGTTGGTGCAACTTGCGCTGCTTTACCATTCATCGACTCGCTAAATCCATCCGCTGATGTATTAGCAATGTCGTCTATTGAAGTCGATATCTCTGGGGTTGAACCAGGGCAAACTATGACCGTTAAATGGCGCGGCAAACCAGTGTTTATTACTAACAGAACTGAAGAAGATCTGCAAAAAATTAATGCAACACCAATGGACCAACTAATCGACCCACAATCTGATTCTGAAAGAGTTAAAGAAGGGCATTCTAAATGGTTAATCACCGTTGGTATCTGTACCCATCTTGGCTGCGTTCCTCTATCAGACAAGGGTGATTTTGATGGCTGGTTTTGTCCTTGTCACGGTTCCCACTATGATAAATCTGGTCGCATACGAAAGGGGCCAGCTCCGCTGAATCTAGAGATTCCACCATACGCATTTATTTCCGACACTAAAATCAAAATTGGGTAATTATGAGCAATACAGATAAAAAAATCAAAGGCAATGCTGTGATTGAATGGATTGACTACAGATTACCAATTTTTTCTTGGTTAAATCACTTTGCAGTGTATAAAACACCTAAAAATCTGAGCTATATGTGGAGCTTGGGGTCTATTGCTGGCATTGCTTTAGTAATACAGATTATTACGGGTATATTTTTAGCAATGCACTACACCCCTCATGCTGACTATGCTTTTGATAGCGTAGAAAAAATTATGCGTAACGTTAATTATGGCTGGCTTATTCGATACATGCATGCTGTTGGGGCCTCGATGTTTTTTGTTGCCGTATATCTGCATATAATGCGCGGACTATATTATGGTTCCTACAAAGCCCCGCGTGAATTGCTATGGCAAATTGGTCTCATTATTTTCCTAACAATGATGGCTACAGCTTTCTTAGGGTACGTATTACCTTGGGGTCAAATGAGCTACTGGGGAGCAACTGTTATTACGAACTTATTCTCAGCTATTCCTATTATTGGTGATAGCATCGTTACCTGGCTTTGGGGTGGTTTTTCGGTTGATAATCCAACTTTAAACCGATTTTTTGCCTTGCACTACTTACTGCCATTTATTATTGTCGGATTGGTAGTATTGCATATTTGGGCCTTACACACTCATGGGTCAAATAATCCAACTGGAGTTAAACTAAAGCAAAAGGATATGATTCCTTTTCATCCCTATTATACAGTAAAAGATTTTTTTGGATTTGGTGTTTATTTTATAATTTTTGCCTACTTTATTTTTTATAAACCAAACTTACTTGGTCACCCAGATAATTATATTCCAGCTAATCCACTTGTTACTCCTGCTCATATCGTACCAGAGTGGTACTTCTTGCCTTTTTACGCAATATTAAGAGCTGTACCAGATAAATTAGGCGGCGTTATTTTAATGTTCGGTAGTATTTTAATATTATTCTTCTTGCCTTGGATTGATCGCTCGAAAGTGAAAAGTGCAACATATCGCCCTATGTATAAAATAGCCTACTGGCTATTTATTATTGATGTGTTGATTCTTGGATATATGGGAGGAATGCCAGCAGAAGAGCCCTATATTACTATGAGTAGATTCGCTGCAGCATATTATTTTATGCACTTTCTGGTAATTATACCATTGATTGTAGTATTTGAAAAACCACTACCCCTACCTCATTCTGTTGAAGAAGACAAAGAAATGCACAAAGATGATTTAATATAAAGGTATTAAAATGAAGAGATTTTATAATATTTTACTAACTGCATTAGTTGTATTATCTACAGCAGCATTTGCAAGTATTGATGCAAAGCCACTAAAAAAAGTGGTTTGGCCATTTGAAGGGGTTTTTGGTACTTTTGATAGGCAAGCGGCTCAAAGAGGTGCGCAAGTTTATTTTCAAGTATGTTCTGCTTGTCATGGTCTTAGTCATTTATATTATCGCAACTTAAAGGATATCGGTTTTTCTGAGGCAGAAATTAAACAAATAGCTTCTGAAAAAACCGTTATCGATGGCCCCGATGATCTTGGGGACATGTTTGAACGTCCAGCTTCGATTTCAGATTTTTTTGTTGGACCTTACCCAAACGAAGAAGCCTCAAGAGCAGCAAATAATGGTGCTCATCCTGTTGATTTATCATTAATTGTGAAAGCTCGCCATGACGGAGCAAACTATGTTTATTCATTATTGACTGGGTATCAATATCCACCTGAAGGATTTCATTTAATGCCGGGTTTATATTATAACTCTTATTTTGAGGGGCACCAGATAGCAATGCCAGCTCCCTTAACCGACGATATTGTTGAGTATATGGATGGAACACCTGCAACAATTTCGCAAATGGCACATGATGTTACTATTTTCCTACAATGGGCTGCTGAACCAGAAATGGAACACCGCAAATCTATGGGATTAAAAGTTTTGTTATTTTTAGTGATCTTTACTTTAGTATTTTATATTGCTAAAAGAAAAATTTGGAGAGGGATTGAATAACACAACGCTCGAAAGTGATTGACTTTCGTTAACTAATAATGTATAAAATTAATAGTTAATGAACCAAAGGAAAGTATGCAATATAGTAATTATTTACCCGATTGGAGCAATCTTTGGAGCACTATACCAAAAAATGGTAGTTTAATTAAAGACATTGGTAACTACACACCAACGATTCAGCAAACCGCAGCATTTATAGTTATGGCTCCAATTACATTGTCTGTTTTTGGTTTACCCACTGCTGTACTATGCGCAACTGAAACACTGAGTGTTTTGCCTATACTAAGGGCCGAAGTTGAATTAATTGCTATATCAATAACATTATCTTATTCATTCATGAGCGCAGGTAATTATGTTCAAAACTTCTCTAAGTGCGAAGCGAGTAAAGAGCAAGATACCCCTTCCTACTCCATCTATGAATATTTACCATCAATGCAAGATGCTTTTGTATATTTACCATTACTTTACCTCACAGCGTATGCATGCGGCTCTCCTTTTTTAGCAGCCAGTTATTTTTTGGAAGTCGATATTTTAGCACATACGGCAGGAATTGTTGCAGTATCGGCTATTTCTGCTTACGCAGCAATCACTCAAAGCAATTATGTTCAAGGATTTGATACATCAACAACTGTAGACGAAAGAAAAACTATAGAATGTATTGGGCAAGATAGCGTAGAAGAATCTATAGTAAATTAAATAATATTTCCACCCCCCCTAAAAACCACACTTTTTAGGGAGGTGGCAAAATAAATTCAACAAAAAATACTCATGCGTAGCATGTGCAACTTTTTGGCAGGTGAACAATCTATATTGCAATAAGCTGTTGCTTTATTTGATTTTTAATTAACTCTACACCAGGCTGATTGAATGGATCAATTTTCATCATTTTGCCTAAAATTATCACTTCAAGCATTGATAAGGAAGTGAGTTGACCAATAGAATACTCTGATAAATCATTTAATATAACTGACCTAATTGGCCTTTTTATCTCTTCTAATGCGGACCTAGTAGCTTTAAAAGTAATATCATTAATATCAGTTAAATACGTCTTATTCAAGGTAGTATCTTTATGCTCTTGATTAATAATAAAGTTTTTTTCTAGGCTTTTTACATAGAAAAAATTATAAAATTTATCTTTTGGACCATCAATATAAAGCTGCAACATACTATGTTGGTCATTTGGACCCAACCCTTTAATTGGAGTGATGCCATTACCATTTTTTCCTAAAGATTCAGCTATAATTTGACAATACCACTCCAAGAATCCAGAAAATTGTTGTATATAACCTAGATTGATCATAGATGGCTTTTGTAATGCAAATATAGTCGATGCATATATTATACTGTCTGATTTCTCATTAGTTACGAAGTCATCAAGCACTGACTCTGCACCCGCCAAATATTTTTCTACATCCAGGCCAAGTATCATTGCAATAAAGGTTGTGATGTTTGTTAAGCCCGAAAATCTACCACTAATACCTGCAGCATGAGGTATAATGGTTGCAGATAATTTTTTTGCTATGTTTAGTAACGTACCAGATTTTGGATTAGTAATAAAAAAGAATTTCTCTCCAAGTTTGCTAACACCATGATCTTTACAATACTGCACTAATGCATTTGTAATAGATATGGTCTCAATAGTATTACCAGAGTTACTAGCAACAATAATTGCTGTTTTATCTACCGATGTTTCTTGCAAAACACTTTCTAAATATAGAGGATCAGTGTTGTCGATAAAATGAGCTTTAATGTTGTTATTTCTAGCGCCAAATAATTTTATCAATGATTGTGGATTAAGACTTGCTCCACCCATACCTACAAATATAATATCTGTATAGGTGGATTTTATACCTTCAATAATTGGTA
>JBMGNO010000041.1:0-10409 GCA_049739405.1 Rickettsiaceae bacterium | reverse complement strand
GCTAAGGCTTTAGCAAATTTATTAGGAGCAAATGAATCATTGAATATTTCTTGCGACTTTAATCTGAGCATTTTAGAGGTAATTGGAGACTCTGATTCAGAGTAAAAATATTGATCTAAAAACCTGGAATCTTAAGAGATTACTGTGCATCGTGAGAATGGCGTTATCTTTTTTTAGTATTAGAGCAAGTTTTTTCTATAAAATATATTTGGTTTTTTAGTTAAAATATAATATTATCCAGCTAATTAAATATAAAGTTATGATTATAATGTTTCCTAAAAAATATAAATTTAATGAAAGCGAAGCAAAATGGCAAAAATTTTGGCAAGATAAAAAAGTTTACAAGTGGGACTCAGAAATCCCTCGTGAGCATACTTACGTAATCGACACCCCTCCACCAACCGTATCTGGTCACCTTCATATAGGGCATGTTTTTAGCTACACTCACACGGATTTTATTGCCAGATTCAAAAGAATGCAGGGGATGAATGTTTTTTACCCAATGGGTTTTGATGATAATGGCTTACCAACAGAACGATTAGTAGAAAAAAAGAAAAAAATACGAGCTAATAACCTAAGTCGTCAAGATTTTATTCAGATTTGCAAAGAAGTTGTTCAGTCAGAAGAAGAAAAGTTTTGTGCATTATTTAATAGCATTGCGCTATCTGTTGATTGGAGCCAAGAATATCAAACAATTAACAAGAACTCGATGACTATTTCACAAATGTCATTTTTAGATTTGATGAATAAAGGGCAGATATATCGCGACTCACAACCAATGTTATGGGACCCCGTTGACCAAACCGCCCTATCACAAGCCGACATTGAAGAGCATGAACGTACTACCTTCATGAATGACCTTCGATTCAAAACTGAAGATGGACAGGAGATTACCATTGCCACAACAAGGCCTGAATTACTAGCAGCATGCGTAGCAATTTTCTACCATCCAGATGATGAAAATTACCAACAATTAGCCGGTAAATTTGCAATTTCACCATTATTTGGCGTACGAGTACCCATCCTTGCCGATGATATGGTTGACCCAGAGAAAGGAACTGGGCTCGTTATGTGCTGTACATTCGGAGATCAGACTGATATTTTATGGTGGCGCAAACATAAACTACCAACAAAAATTATCTTCACTAAAAAAGGTACGATTGCACCTATTGAGTTTGACGATAAATGCATTGATAAAGCAAAAGCTATGAATTATGCAGAGCAACTATCTGGCCTGAAGATAAAAGATGCTAGGTCCAAGATGATTGAAATCTTGACAGAAGAAAAGATATTGCTAAACCAAACTGAAAAAAATCAATTTGTTAAATGCGCTGAAAGATCAGGTGCGCCGCTAGAGATCTTAACAACACCACAGTGGTTTATTAAATCTGTTGAACATAAGGACGCTTTGGCTGCAAAATCAGATGAATTAAATTGGCACCCACAATCAATGAAAGTAAAGCTAGATCGATGGATACAAGGCGTATCACTCGATTGGTGCATTTCAAGGCAAAGATATTTTGGCGTTCCATTTCCGGTTTGGTACTCTAAGCGAAGTGGCGAAGAAGGGAAAGTGATACTAGCTTCTGTTAAAAATTTACCAATGGACCCCTTGAAAGATTTGCCTGATGGCTATTCTGCCGATGAGGTAGAGGCCGATAAAGACGTTATGGACACTTGGTCAACAAGCTCCGTCTCACCACAATTAAGCTCACACGGTATTGCTAGTGGTCACATGATAGATGAATCAAGGCATAATAAGTTGTTTCCAGCTGACCTAAGGCCGCAAGCGCATGAGATATTAAGAACTTGGGCATATTATACAATGCTAAAAAGCCATCTACACGAGAACACCCTGCCATGGAAAAATATTATGGTTAGTGGCTGGTGCTTGGCATCAGATAAAAGTAAAATGTCGAAATCCAAAGGTAATATTGTTGCACCTGAAAAATTGCTTGAACAGTTTGGCTCGGATATTATTCGTTACTGGTCGTCTAGTTCTAAGCTTGGTTCAGATACTGCTTATTCTGAAGATATTATGAAAAATGGTAAAAGGTTAGTCAATAAATTATGGAACGCCTCAAAATTCGTTGCTCAATATTTTGAATCTATTCCCACTGAGTTAAAGAATAAGCCCCTTGCTGATTTAAAAGACCATATTTGCTGTGATATGGATAAGTACTTTATAAAGAAGCTAGATGAGCTGGTGAAAAATACCACAACAGAGTTTGAAAAGTATGAATATGCTAATGCAATGTCATTAATTGAAGAATTCTTCTGGAATATATTCTGCGATAATTACCTCGAAATCGTTAAAACCAGAGCATATAATGAAGATAGCACCGATGATAGAGGGGCAGCTAGTGCTCATTTGGCTCTATATCATGGCTTGAATATCATTTTAAAGCTTTTTGCTCCATTTATTCCGCATATCACAGAAGAGTTGTACCAACTATTATATGCACAGCAAGATTCCATACACTCGAAAGGGTCTTGGCCAAAAGATGGCAGTGTTTTTGAAGATTATAATGAATTTAAGGCCGAGCAGCTAATTGGCGTGCTTGAGTTGGTGCGAAAAATTAAAGCAAAAGATAATCTATCAATCAAAGCACCAATTAAATGTATTGAAATAAATGAAGAAATACTTTCTGAAAATTTAATAAAAGACCTGAAGCAAGTAACTTCATCGGAAGAAGTGAAGTTTGTTGATAAACTCTCAGATAGCTCGCAAGAACTAACCTTTGAGAATTTTCAAATTAACGTAACCTATCAAGAGAGTTAAGAAATAAAGATGAAGATTTTATCGCAAGCTAAATTGGCTTCTAAGGTAAATTAAAGTAATATATGGATATGGCTAAAAAAAATAATCTTCAAAATTTAAGGAGTAAAGACACACCCTCAAGCAAAGTGCAAAAAGAGCAAAAAACAGTTAAAATATATGCTGAATTATTTACTCATATGGTTCATCACAACATCAGTTTAAAAAATGATGGTAAAAAAAATATTAGTAATATAGGATCCTTAAAAAAGATCTTATCTGGTAATAAAGAGATGCTAAAACACCTGAACCGTTTTGTTTGTTATAAATATAATGGGGTAGATAGACAAGAAATATTAGTAACACATATGGCTAATCAGTTTAATTTACCTGGCAATATTATTTCGCGAATGATAGATGAAGTGTCTGGAGTTAATTACCATGAAAACGAAATTATTTATTCTGACATAGAAGAAATTGAAAACATGTTACTAGACTTAAAAGATGCAGAAATTTTTAATAACCTTGACTCCAGTAGTTTAAATGAAAACAATACTCAATCTGTAGACTTAGAGTAGCGCGTGGTGTAGTAAATTAAAAAGTACTTATGCGTAGCATATGCAACTTTTTAGCGTGCGAACTATAAAATGCCAATACTATTTTGATCGGCTGTGATTACGCCGACTAACCCAATTTTGTAAATATAACTCAGCAATCTTAGGGTCTTCAATGAGCATCACGTTTTCAGCATTACGACTATCCGCAGCTGCAGTAAAATTAAAAGAACCAGTAATAACTTTTTGTTTATCAATAATCATCACCTTATTATGCGCAATTCCCGGTAATTTATCGAAATGGCTTTCAATGCCTGCAGCTCTAAGTTCTTTAATAACTGGATCATTATTGCTCAAGCCACCTCCATCTAGGAGCACTATGACTTTTACACCACGATCTTTTGCCGCCTTAAGTTGGTTGATAATTGCCGTAGAGGTTAGGCCATAAGCCTGTACATGTATGGTTTTTCGCGCTTTAGTAATTTCCTGAGCAATAAGGCTACCACAGCCAGAAGGAGGAGTGAAACAAACATTGAATTTTTCTGTTTCTGGATGAAAATTATGCCAGGTGCCAATGCCAAACATCTCCTCATAAGCTACTCCTAAAGCGATACCTAGAGCCAAAACAGCAACGATTGAGCGCACGGGTTTTTGGCTAAAACCAAAAAACTTGAGCATATGATTAGCCGTTCTTTGGTTTAGTTTTGTCTTTTTCATAATTAGGTGCAACTAGATTATTTTTACAGTTAAGAGTAACCCAAATATTACTCAACTGCAAGGTCTTGTTGATCGCCCGCTAAAAAGTCGCTTGGTGGAACGTTTAAAGATGAATCATCAACGCAACATCTTGAGTAAAGCATTTTCGATACAGTTACGCCATCAACCATAACGCAGCCATTATTATATGCAAATAAATTACTAAATGGCTCATTATATTGAACCTGTTCTTTTGTTATGTTATTAGCTTCTTCAATAACATATTCTGTCAGTTTATTAGCAAGATCTTCAGGATTTGCATTATATGTTTTAGATAGCTTTTCAATTTCATTAGAAACTTCCGTATCTTTAAATATAAGCTCTTTTAATTCCTCATGACTCTGCTTAGTAATATGAGTACCATCAGCCTTAGAGGGCACATTAAACATAAACCAGCTACTAAAAAGAACTCTGGAATTTGCAAAAAAGCTATACAAATTAGAAAGCATATAATTAATTCATTTATTAATATTTAAATATTATATATATAAAGTCAAAAAGTCAATCACAATTTAAATTATATTAACTAAAGGTCAATTAAACTGTCTCATCTCTCTTAAATCGTTTTTTTGCTTTACTATTTAGTGTCTGTATAATATATTTTTGATTAAATTAAGTATTTAAACAAATTATTATGACTAATAGTTTTTTAGTAAAAATTATCACCCCATCTCAAGAATCTCTTTACGAGGAGGTAACCTTGGCTAATCTGCATGGTGAGGAAGGTGTGTTTGGTGTGATGAAAGGACATTCAGACTTGGTTGCTAATTTAACAAGCGGAATCATTACCATCTCTCAAAGAGATAAAACTATCAAATATTACGTTGATAATGGTGTGGCAAATGTTACGGCTGATAAAGTTGAAATACTTAGTGACTTTATTCTCAACTCAAGCAAAAATGATAAGAACTCAATTAATCAGAAAATAGCTGACTTTAAAAATAGGCTACAAAATCACCAGGAAGGCGAAACGAAGCACGCTTTAATCAGTAGTCAAATTAAAAAATATCAAAAATCTCTTAATTATATCAAATAAATAAATTATGGAATGCACAAGAAGAATTCATTTTGACTCTGCACATAGAGTAATGGGCCATCAAAATAAATGCCAATATCTTCATGGTCACCGCTATGTTCTGGAAATTACCGCAACATCCAATGAGCTAAACGATCTAGGAATGGTTGTAGATTTCGGTGAATTAAAAGAGATTATGAAAACATGGATCGATCAAAATTTTGATCATAATATCATTTTATGCAAAGATGATGACCAAATGGGTGATTTTATTGCAGAATACACCAAGCAAAAAGTGTATTACATTGACACTAACCCAACGGCAGAGAATATTTTACTACATTTAAAAAGCCAAGTGATTCCTAAAATATTCACCAGTAAAGCCTATAAAATAAGTAAAATGCGGCTATATGAAACACCAAATGTATTTGTAGAGATAGAATAGATTGAATAAAAATAAATGTTGTATTATACTAACGACAACTAGCGATCATGATATTGCTGAAATAATTTCGCAATCATTAATTAAATCATCGTTAGCAGCCTGTGTTCAAGTAGACCAGGTCACAAGTTATTTTAAATACCAAGACAAATTAACTAAGGCAGCAGAATATCGCTTAACAATTAAGTGCGCTTGTAGTAATTACGATAATATCGTACAATTAATACAGAGAAAACACAATTATCAATTGCCTCAGATTATAAAACTTGATATTAATAGTGGAACGCCTCAATATATTGAATGGCTTTTGGGGGCAACAAAGCCCGGCAATAATTTGTAAAACTACGATGATTACAAAAATAAGGAGAGAGTTATAATGAAGTTATGGCAAAAAGTTTTCCTGGGTTTAGTCCTGGGTGTATTATTTGGAATATATCTCAAAGAATATGTAGAAGCAATTAAACCAATAGGCACCGTATTCCTGCGTTTAATTAAAATGATCATTGTCCCACTACTATTTTTCACGTTAGTTTCTGGGATCACTGGCATGCGTGACCCTAGTTCTGTGGGCAGAATTGCCAAAAAATCTATGCTAGCTTATATGGGCACAACCTGCTTTGCCGTGATGTTTGGTTTGGGAATAGCACATTTGATGGGACCTGGCGTGGGCGTAGACATTGATCTTGGCGCAACGATTGAGCACGAAGGAAACGATGCTAGTTTTGACCTACTAGAGTTCTTTATCAATATTGTTCCTAATAACATATTTGTTGCATTTGCTGAATCAAACGTCTTGCAAGTAGTCTTCTTTTCTATTTTTACCGGTGTTATTATTAATAGCATTGGTTCTGCAGCTGATCCCGTCCGTGATATTATTCATTCAGCGGCTAAATTAGTGCTAAGAATGATTGCAGTAATTGTTGAAATGTCGCCATATGCAGCTTTTGCCTTGACCGCATGGGTGATCGGAACTCAAGGGATCGATATTATATATACTTTAGGGAAATTATTCCAAGCAATCGTGCTGGCGTTTATTTTGCAGTATATTATTTTTGGTTTAATGATATTAGTATTCTGTCGCATGTCTCCTATGCCTTTTTATCGAAAAAGCATAGAGTACCAGATGATTGCATTGTCAACAGGTAGTAGTAAGGCTAGTTTAGCAACAACTATGCAGGTTTGTAAGCAGAAATTAGGCGTATCAGAGACTAGTACTTCTTTTGTACTCCCAATTGGCGCCTCCATTAATATGAATGGGTTATCTATTAAACTTGGGCTATCTACTATTTTCTTCGCACAAGTTATGGGAGTCGATTTGGCATTTGCTGATTATGTTGTAATAATTCTAACAGGCACTTTGGGATCGATTGGTGGTGCGGGCATACCTGGTTCTTTCATTATCATGCTACCAATAATGCTTACCTCTGTTGGTCTGCCAATTGAAGGTGTTGCGCTGCTTGTTGGAATCGACAGAGTGCTGGATTTACTCAGTACAACAATAAATATTACTGGCGATGCTACAATTACCTTGGTTGTAGACCATTCCGAGGGTACACTGGATAAGGAGATGTATTATTCAGAAACAGAAGATATAGGGTCACGGTAGTAATGAAATATATTGTTAGCTTTTTATTTTTCATCGCAGTTACTTTTAGCTGTAATTTTGTTTTAGCAGTTGATGATAGCTTGCCTTTATCTGCAAGCTCAGAGCAAACTGCTGAAGCTCATAAAATAAAAATTGCAGCTGGTGGTTTTTTAGATGACTATTATATGATTGGTCTTAGATTATGCAGCTATATGTCTAGTGCAACTGGAAAAAGATGCGAACTAGTTCCTACCTCTGGGTCATTAGAGAATATAAAGCTATTACAAAATAATGAAGTTGATTTTGCTTTTGCTACTTCTACTTTGGCTGCAGATGTTTATAACGGCACCGGTCAATTCGATCAAGAAGCACCAGATGAAGACTTAGTTCAGCTATTGAATCTACACGATCTTTACTTTACCGCTCTTGCAAAGGATAATGATAATATTAAAACTTTCCAAGATTTAGATGGTAAGAACATATCGAACGGCCCCCCCTCTTCGGATAGCACAGATATTTATAAACAAATTTTTGCGTTATATAAATTTAAGCAAGAACCTACTGATATTGAGTCCTTATATGAAAACTATGCAACTCAGTATTGTTCTGGAACAATAGATGCACTGATGATCCTTACCGGACACCCCAATTCCTTAGTTAACATGATAGCACATAAATGTCAGTCAGGTTTTATTGCTATGGATAGTAGTAAAATAGATTCTTTAACAAAAAATAATAAGCTATTTTTTAAAGCAACTCTAAAGAAAGGCTCGTATCCGGGAATAACTCGTGATACTGACACTGTTGCAACAAAAGCTATTTTTATAACACGCCAATCCAAACACCCACAAATAACAACAAGCTTTTTAAACCATGTTAGGGGCAGATTAGAGCAGCTAAAACTTTCTAATGAGGTGTTAAACAAACTATCTACCCAGGATTTTACAAGTAATTTTGTACTTCCTGAATTTAATAATGAATCTATGTGTCAATAAAATAAATAAAATCTATGTTTAAAAATATCATTATCCCAGTTGATTTATCCGATAAAAACTCTTTGAAAGCAGTTTTTCCACCCGTACTAAATTTCGTTAATGCTTTTAATTCAAAAATTCATTTGGTTCATATAATGCCCGATTTTGGCATGAAGATGGTTGAAGATTATTTACCAAAGCACTGGATGAGCGAGCAAAAAGCAAAGTACAAAAAACTTTTTGATGATATTGTTGATAAATACGTGCCACAAGGCGTTGAGATAGTTCATCATATTGGTCGTGGCGCAATATATGATGAAGTTATCAAATATTCAGAAGGTGTTGATGCTGATCTAATAGTAATTTCTGCAGTAAGGCCACAATTAAGAGATTATATGCTTGGTCCAAATGCTTCTAAAATTGTTAGGCATTCATCTATTTCTGTTATGGTTATAAGAGACTAAGAATTACTTTACCTTTACTTATAAAAGCTATAAGGTTCTTTTTTTCAAAATACAAAAACATAGTTAATTCATGTTAAGTGGCTTATTTAGGCCACTTTGTTGTCTATGAACGCTAACTTTTAATTAGCTCACAGGAAGCGGGGCTGTAACTGGTAATAGATCATCGCAAAAAAATAAATTAGTAATTTTGTGGTGATAGTGGTCAGTGTTTTTTGAATAAGCTTGATTATGTTAGCTAAACTAATTAATATAAAATCAATTCACCTAATACAATAAAACTTATGACTACCAAAATGCGCTGCTTTGGAGATGACATCAACAAAACACAACTAGCAAAATATCATGACAAAGAATGGGGAGTTCCTGTTCATGATGATGTTAAACTGTTTGAGATGTTAACTCTTGAAGGAGCGCAGGCTGGGCTCAACTGGGAGACTATATTAAAAAAACGTGATGGCTATAAAAGAGCTTTTAAAAATTTTGATCCAAATCTTGTTGTGAAAATGAGCGATGAAGAGCTTGAAAGTTTACGTCAAGATCAATCTATTATACGCAATCGACTAAAAATTTATTCAACTCGCAAAAACGCACTAATTTTCCTAAAAATTCAGCAAGAATTTGGATCATTCGATACCTATATTTGGCAATTTGTAGATCACAAACCCATCATAAATCATTGGAAAAATCTTGAAGATATACCCATCACAACACCTCAGAGTGATATGATCTCCAAAGATCTGAAAAAGCGAGGAATGAGTTTTGTTGGTTCTACTATAATTTATGCTTATATGCAAGCTATTGGCATGGTTAGTGATCACCTAACTACCTGCTGGAAATATAAAACACATTAAACTAAAGTTTGCTCTAAATCGATTACTCAACCCAAATCCCATGCTGATAATTAAATAACTTAATATAGCAATTGACAGTGCATTTCTTGTTATCTAAGCATTTTTTGGCCGTAGAGTTGGGTTTATTTTTTAACCCCAAAATATTTAACAATTTTTTTGACTCTTTAGGTAAATATTTGACCCTTACTTGCGCCACACCTTTATCCTTAAATTTAAGTATTTCAGCAGCCTTTTCTGACAAATCAATTATTCTATTTTTTACGAACGGCCCGCGATCATTGATCATCACAATCAAAGATTTATTATTTGATAAATTAGTAACTTTTACTAAAGACGGCATTTGTAAAGTCTTATGGGCTGCGGTTAAAGTATTTTTATTATAAACATCGCAATTAGCTGTTGTGTTACCATGAAAACCGTATCGATCACCATACCAAGAGGCTATACCTTTTTTACTGTAACTATTAACCTCGCGCGGCTTATATTGCCGATTTTTTATTGTATATTTTGCACCAACTTTATAGCAACCTTTATACTTATTATTCCCTTTATCTTCCCTAGATAGCTTATTATAAGATAGTTTGTGCTTTGAGTATGCATTACTATTGGATTGACAGCTACTTAACATTAACAAAGAGAAAATTACTACTAAAAAACTCTGCATATTAATATTTATCAAATTCTGCGTCTATATCTTTTACTAAAATCTCATTACTACTAGTGGAAGGTGTTTTAGGCGTCTTTTCTTTCAAACTATGAAAATTATCAACTATAATTACATGAGATACCACTTTTTTTACAGAACGAATATTAGAGGCGATATTTGCAGCCTTTTGCAGCTCCTCCTCATTTCGCGCTGCACCAAACAAATAAACCACACTATCAAAAGTAATAACCATATAATTAATAGTGCGAATATCGCGATCAACCATAATTTTTGACTTTATTTGCGTAGTAATCAGAGTGTCACGTGCATACTGCCCTGCATCAAATTTCACTTTACCATCCAA
>JBMGNO010000040.1:0-10545 GCA_049739405.1 Rickettsiaceae bacterium | reverse complement strand
CCCTAATGCACCAGATTTAACAATACAACAAACTGAAATTGATAATGTAATACAAGATTTAAAGTCTATTACTTCAGAAGATTTAAAAAGAAGAGGGCAGATGGAGCAATTGAAGAAACAAGATTTAATATCACATTTACATCCTAAAGATAGAAATAAAAATTATTCAAAACTAGCGAAAAATATTAGTCAAAAAATGTTGAACTCCACAACAAATTTGAAAAGTATTCTACAAAAAATAGGAATAGAATGCAATGCACAAGAATCATTAAAAAACCATGATTTAGGTCATTCTGTTTGTTTTGTTTTACCTTGTATGGATGGTAATTGTTTTGACCAATCATATGACACGAATGGCGCAATGATGAGTTCACTTGCAATGTTACATGCCGTGCAATCAATAAGTCTAGATGGTGATCAGAAGTTTAATTTATTTTGTGGCAATAAAATGAATTGTTCAAGAAAAACTACAGGTTATAGTAATTGTTGTCGTAAAAATATGGTTGGTTGGGGCAAAAGTTTAGGAGCAAGATGTAGTTCTGATGAGAAATTATTAAATTTAAAAAGGTCCCAAGGTCATTGCCATTATATCGGTAAACAAAAAAAGAAGAGATTTCGTATTACGGTAGCTATTAAAGAAAGATTTTGCTGTTTTAATACTACTTTAGATCGTATCATTCAGGAACAAGGTAGAGTTCAAATAGGAAAAAGCTGGGGGTCGCCATCTAGTCCTAATTGCAGTGGGTTTACATTAAATGAAATTCAAAGAATAGATTTTACTAAAATAGACTTTAAAGAATTTATAAAAGAATTACAACACAATGTTATAGATACTAATGAGAAAATTCCAAACATATCAGATATACAAAAATATATGCAGTCTAAAAATCAAAATGATTTTGGTGTGCGTAAGTATAATGAAAATGGTAGTAACTTAGAAAAAAATAGATCTGGTTGGAATAATGAACCCTTAAAAGAGCTAGGTAATGACTAGATTTAGAATTTATTTAGCAATTTTGTGTACGATAATAAGTTTTGTGAATGTTATTGCATCGGATAAATTAGTGAATAAAAATAATACTAATGATTTTTTTGATCAACGTTATCGCGGTTGGTTATGGCTTGATAAAGTAGAAGATGATAAGACACTTAATATAGAAACTCCTGATATAGAAAAAGAAATGCAAAAAGCTAAGGAAGAAAATGAGCTTTTTACTAAAGAGTTAGAACTCATGCGTCATATGATGATACGTTATCCCGATAATATAGAATATATAGTGGCATATAAAAAGAAAGAAAAAGAAATGCAAGATAGAGCATTACTTCTTGGAAGAAATTGGTCGGTAGCTAATCTTTTAAACCCCGATATTTTAAATGAGTTAGAGAATCCACAAAATATTTACGGTAGGCGAACTCTAAAAGCCTATCAAGAAGAAATAGAGGATAATAACTTAGCTATATTAAAAGATAAGATAGAGCTATTTGTATTCATAAAAAATCATTGTGAATCATGCTTATTACTTGAAAAACACTTATATAATTTTGCAAGTAAATATGGATTTAGTGTAACTGCGATTAGCTCAGATAAAAGCCATAGTCAGTATTTTAAGACATATTCAAACGAAAATATAATCAATCAATTGCAGCTAGAATTGATACCAACTGTAATTGCGATCACGAAGGATAGTAGGAAACGTTATGAGCTAGCCAGAGGAGCCGTATCTATACCAGAACTACGTCAGAAATCATTAATTTTATATGAATTGCTTGTAAATTAATCTAAAAGGAGGATTGCAATGAATAAAAATCTTAAAAAAGAAAATAGAGTTTATTTGCAATTCATGTTTACTACAGTTGTAATGTGGTGCTTTATTCCAACTAGTTCTTTTGCTGGAATAGAAACATTAATAAAGAATGTTTTTCCAAAAGGCACGATGAGCAATGTCACCTCATCATCAATAGTGCATGAACAAGCAGCTGGTCATTGCATGGGTGGTTCAGTAATTATTAAAACACCTCCTACTCCTGGATTACATTTACTGCAAGTGCAACCTCCTTCGTGTAAACTTGGTGGGTTGCCATGTGGGGTTAATTTTGAGCTTATTGGTGGTGGAATTAGTATTATAAATAAGAAAGAGTTAATAAATCAACTTAAATCATTACCTCAAGCTGCTGGCATGTATGCAGCAAAGATGGCCATCAAAACTTATTGTCCACAATGTCACGATATACAAGAGTGGCTGGACGCCAAAGCAGATATGATGAATCAGATGGCTAATGCTGATTGTAAAGATATGCAAAATATGATGGATGGTTTATTATCAAAAACATGGTCTAAAGAAAGAGGATCTCGTCAGGCAAATACCGCTTTGCGTGGAGGAGGCCAGGATTTAGCAGACTTACAAAATAATTCAAAGAATGAAAATAATGAGGAAAAAGACTCGGCTTTAGAGTCCCAATTAGGAGATAACTATAATTTAGTTTGGAAAGCGTTAAATAAAAAAAGAAAAATTACTGGTGATGATAGCGGTGTGATTCGAGAGATGCTGATGAGCATATCCGGCACCATTATTGGTCACAAAGAAGTTACTGGTATTAAATCAGCTAAACGTTCCATTAGGCACCTAAAGTCACTTGTTAATAAGGAGCTAATTAAAGAATTTATTGGCAACGGGAGCAATAGTTCAAATGTTGAGTTATATGTTTGCGATGATAAAGAAAATTGTTTAAAACCAACAAAAAAATCAAGCTCCTTGACTTCAAATGCATTGTTATTTAATCAAGTGCAAAAACTTTTGAAAACTATAACGGATAAGATAGATAAGAACATAGGCACCCTGACAGATGATGAGGCTTCATTGGTAGCTTTATCTTCTGTCCCCTTAATAGCAAAAATAGAAATGGATTTAGCGACCTATTCTAATAAAAATAATGTTATCTCAAATCAAGCAGAATTTGTTGAGGCCTTGTGTTTTGATGTTGTAACTAGTTATTTTCAATCATTATTAATGGAAGTTGAAGAAGCCGTAGGAGAGTTTGAGCATTCACAGTTGGCTGACTCTAAAATATTCGATAAGTTTGCAGAAGAATGCAGAGAAACAATGCGTATCCTTTCAATGTATCGTATTGAAGCCTTTAAGCGATATGATATTATAACCCAAACAAAAGAAAGACTTAGAAAGGATCAGCAGAATTTTGATAATCAGTTTGGTTCATATATGCAAAACCACAATAAGTAGTATTAGGAGATAAAAATGCATTTAACAATATATACATATGGCTACGGCAAATTGGTATTTAATACACTGAATTCCCTTGCAATGATACGAAACACTGAGTTTTATACAATGACTGTTAGCACAGTATCTTTAGTTGTTGTGAGCGTTATGTTTTTTCTATCTGGCGTAAACTTACGCTATTTTATTATTATAGGTGCTGCAGGTTTACTAGCTATGCCAATCATTTGGTCATCGATGCATACTTACCAAAAAAACCGCGTTCTAACTTTTTTACACCCAGAAAATGATCCCCTCGGTACTGGTTACAATATAATACAGTCAAAAATTGCTATCGGCTCTGGTGGGTTTTGGGGCAAAGGATTGTTTAGTGGAACGCAGAGTCATTTGAAATTTTTACCTGAGTACCAAACTGATTTTATTTTTTCTTTCTTAATGGAGGAACTCGGGTTTATTGGTGGAATTGCTTTAATAGTACTTTATGTGACAATTATTATGCAGTCAACATATATCGCTGTGAATTGCAAGTCTCGCTTTGCTAGCCTTATGTGCTTAGGCATTACATTCCTATTCTTTGCTCATATGTTCATTAATGTTGCTATGGTCATGGGCCTGGTTCCTGTTGTTGGTGTTCCCTTACCACTTATGTCCTATGGACGCACAATGATGGCTTCAATGTTGATTGGTTTTGGCTTCATCATGAATGCAGCAATTAATCAGAATAAGAAGGTATATTGATAACGACACTATGATTAACAAAAACAACAAATGAACATCAGCAAACAAACTTTCTTAAATATCCTAGCCTACTTCGTGGTAGCTATTTTATTTTTTACACCTTATCAGAAACATCTAATTTGGCCAGGGGCAGAATTTTTTCCTGCGATAGATTTAATTGTACTTTTTATTATCCTGATCCACTACCGGGTAAAATACTGGCATTTATTTTTTATTGGATTATTACTAGACTACCTAAATGGTACTTATGATGGTATATATCCACTAGTGCTTATCACAGCATTTATTATTCTGCGTTATTTTACCAAAAAAATGATCTCAATCAGTTATTTTTTCAAACTGATGTTATTTTTGCTTTATATCTCATGGATTACCATTGCTAAATATCTAATAATCAGTATCATGCACCATAATCAGCTGTCAATTCTTATTCTAACTATGCATTATTTACTCTCAGTTTTGACTTATCCGATAATTTATATATTCTTAGAGAAAATACTCAGGCTTTCACAAAATCAAAATGATGGATAATAAATATAAAAATAGGCAATTAATAACGAGGCGTACTTTTTGTATTGGCGTTGGTAAGATTGGCTTAGTTTTTGTACTTGTTGGCCGTATGTTTTATATGCAGTTTTTAAAAAAGAATGAGTACAAAACGCTCTCTGATAAAAATAGAATAAAAACAGTTCTCTTGTCAGCTCCGCGAGGTTATATACTAGACCAGAATGGTAACAAAATAGTTCAAAATAAAACCTGCTTTCGCCTTTTACTAGATAAAAATATTAGTTCTCACTTTAATGAAGAGTTAGATTTTATTATTCAGCTTCTGGAATTAGATGCAGATCAGCAAAAAGAAGTAAAGCGCAGAGTAAAAAATACTGGTCGTCGTATTGCTGGTTTAGTAATAGACAGCATGAGTTGGAGGCAGGTTTCTACAATCGAAGAACGAAAAAGTAAGATTCAATCATTCTTCATAGACACAGGCTTTAAACGAAATTATTTATACTCTGAATCTGCAGCTCATTTAGTAGGGTACCTTGGAAAGCCAAGCAAAGATTCAGCTGGTAATATTGAACTTGCTGGTGAATATTTTAAAGTTGGTAAAACTGGGTTAGAGTATTTTTATGAACAAAACTTGCGAGGAGAGTTTGGCGTCAGGCGTATTGAGGTTAATGCCCATGGACGATATGTCCGAGACTTGTCAAAATCAATGATAGTACCAGGTCAAGATTTGAAGCTTAATATAAATATGAACATTCAAGCTAAAGCTTATGAATACTTACCACCAAATGGTTGTAGCGCAACAATGATGGATTGTGATACTGGTGGAATGATTATTTATACTTGCACCCCATCGTATGACCCTAATGAATTTTATAAATTATCAAGTAGGTACTGGCGTTCATTAATGAATAACCCCTACAAGCCGCTAATTGATAAATGTAGCAAAAGTCTCTACCCACCAGGATCAATATTTAAAATAATGGTATTTCTTGCTGCTCTTGAGGATGGAATAGGTCAAAATACTAAGATATTTTGCACAGGCAGGCCTGAATTAGGCGGTAATAGCTTTCGCTGCGCACGTAGGTCTGGCCATGGTAGCTTGAATATGCGTCAAGCCATTAAGTCTTCTTGTAATAGCTACGTATACGCCCTGGCCCGCAAAATTGGCCCAGGTAAAATTATCAATATGGCAAAAAGATTTGGCTTTGGTCAGTTAACTGGTATTGACCTGCCCGGAGAAAAACCGGGTTTCTTACCAAGCCCAGAATGGAAAAAGAAAAAGTACAAACAAAAATGGACTCTAGGAGATACTCTTAACCTCTCAATTGGCCAAGGCTTTATGATAGTCACTCCGCTGCAAATAACTCGTATGGTTGCTGCAGTAGCAAATGGTGGTAAGCTACTCACTCCACAAATTGTTCAGCAAGAGGTGAAGTTTACACAAATTGATATTGATCTTAAGCATCTTGATTTCATGCGTCATGCAATGCATGATGTGATTAACAAACCTGGAGGAACGGGGTATTGGAGCAAAATTAATCATAATGGGCAAACTATGGCTGCAAAGACAGGCACAGCACAGGTGATGGCCAAGAAAAATGCAGGCGATGATTTAAATAGATTAACAATCAATTGGAATAATCGTAATCATGCAATTTTCACTGGTTTTGCGCCCTTCAAATCCCCTAAATATGCACTTACAATATATTATGATCATGGCGGCGGAGGCGGTAGTAAAGCTGCCCCAATAGCTAAAAAAATTATGCTCGATAGTTTACGAGCAGATCAAAAGTTTACTCCCAATATATAGTGAATTAAATTGAAGTCTGAGTTTTTTATAGGAAATATTTTTTGATTTAGTGGGTAACTTTTAACCTTTTGATGCTAACCCATTTAAAGATAAAAAGGTGATCAATAAGTCAAAAAAGATGAAATAGAAAGTGCGCAAACTTCGATTGAATTCACTACAGTGAATTCACACAAAAAAAGTCACCGTACAAAAAATAGGCTAAGTCTTTAAAAGACCTAGCCTATGACTTTAATCTATGTGTATAAGCTCTTTACGCAAATGGATTCATTGCATCCATTGCATCATGAACATCTGCTTCAATTTGATCCGAACCTGCAACTTCAACATTATCAGCTTCCGTGGCGCTAGGCGTAACAAAGAGACCAGTGATCATGATTTTTGCAGAATCTGTCATTATTGAGGCTTTTTCTACTAAACCTTCAAACGGATTTGGTGCGTCAGAATCAATACTCATTCCATCAGCAAAGTCACTTACTACTTCCTGTACTTCTTGTACCAGCTCTTCTGCTACAACATTATCTTTTTCTACTGTTGGAGCATTGTTTTTTTCTGTTATTGGTTTTACTACTTCTACTTTAGAAATCATTTTATTAAATGCAGCAACTTCACTTGGTGAAGCAATTTCTTTCAATGAGTTAAAAGCTTTCTGAGCTTTATCTCTAATTTTTATTGCCTTTTTCAATTTTGGCATTACTTGCTTTAATTCTTGCTCTTCTAATGTTGAAGTAGTCAATGATTTTGCATTTAGATATTCTTTTATATATATATCATTTTTTACTTCCACATCTGACCTTTGTTCTTTAATTTTTACTTCTAAGGCTTTTCTTTGATTCTGAAAGTCATTTACAATTTTTTCTGTGTTTTCTAAGTTTGTAAAAGATATTTTTAATTTATTTATTATTGACATGCTTTCCTCCTTTTTATGCGTTCAACTTTAATACTAGTTAATAATTATTATAACATATTAACTTGTTAGTTGCAAGGAGTATTAATTTCTATTAATTAAAATTTGTTTGATACATTACTAATAATCATGTTTCCAGTTAATACCAATACTGTTATCATTATCGTAATCATTAATATTTTCGATAAAGATTTTAGGAGTAAGCTGCAATTCTACTTTAGTTCTAGTAGAATTGTCTTGCACGCCTTTTTCAACTTCTACATAAATTTTATCATGTAGATATTTTCCAAAGCTAACAGAGCTACTATCATCATTATCAGCATCTTGTTTAAAACTAATATCATCAACTCGTAATATTTGTTTACCAATACCAATAGGGTTAAAGTCACTACCATTTCCCGAAAGGCGCCTGACGCTATTAGTTAATTGCACTGCTTGAAATGGAGAAATATTATCAGATTCTATACCAAACAGTAATAAAGACAGGGCTTTTTCCTGACTTAAATTAGGCGAAGAATCAATAGTTAGAACTGGATTTGCAATTGAACCAGAAAGATTAACTCGTATTTCAACACCATCTACATTAGTTACCCCATTAATATTAAGATATGGTGAAGGCATTATCGGACCATCAAAAACTAGAACACTCTTTTCAACATTAAGCACTTTGCCAAATTCCTTGAATGTTCCTTTTACAGAGCGTAGCTTACCCTTTAAAATTGGCTTAATCGAATTGCCCTGCGCCTTAATCTTACCCGATAATTGTGTGTTAACACCCATACCTTTAACAAATACTTGATCATTGGTTTGAATGTTAAGAGCTAAATTTATTTTATACAAATTATCATATAATTTTTTCTCTGCATCGTGATCTTTATCGATATGATCAACAACATTTAGCTCTGGTATTGACTCATTAAACTGTTCTGGTATTTTAATTTCCATAGGCCCTAAAATTAAATCACCGCTGAGATTAGCACCTTTAAAATCTCCCTGATATATCACATCACCAGACATGGCACCCTGCAAATATAAAGTGCTTATTGGATGGAAATTCAGCGTTGATAATGTAAATTTATACAATTTTTCTTGTGGATTAAAATTCCCTTTACCATTTAAACCGTTGCCGTCATTATCTTGCGCCTTAATATTATTAAACAATATATTACCATTACTCTGCGCTATAATATCAGAACTTATATTTTGTACTTTAATACCATACTTCTTATAGCGATAAACACCATCAGTTAGTGACATACTACCCTTTACAACAGGAGAGTTTAATGTTCCAGATAGTTTCATGCTACCATCTAAATGTCCGTTTATTTTCTGACCAATGACTTTTGGTAATAACGAAAAGGCATTAAATTGTTTATCTAGCTTCAAACTCACATTAAACGGCTTATCCTTATATATTTCAAACGCGAAGGGCTTTAAGGACAGCTTATTTGTAAAACTGGCATTTATATTGCCTAAAAACCGGTTCTCTTTACTAATATCTAGATTAATTATGCTCTTATTTTTGTTAGTATTAGTCATTAAATCAAATAAAATATCTTCAGATTTTGAACTTGACGAGATATTTTTAATTTTAAAGTTATTATTTAGTTCAGGAGATGATACCTTGCCCCTTAACGTAGAAGACCCATTAATAATAACTTGCTCAAAATTATTAGCAAAAATTCGTGCACCAGCCTTAGTAACTAGGTTACTTATAATAAGATTACCTGTAACGTTATTATTTTTTTGATTATAATCTAATTGAATTAATCCTTTATCTACAACTAATTTAGGAACTGATAAATTAATTCCATTATACCATGATAATTTTAACCCTTCTGACAAATGAATTAAAGAGTCTCCAATCATACCACCAAGCTCGGAAATTATTAAATATTTTGATTTATTAAAATTTACCTTACCTTTAAAAGTAAAATCCAATGAACCAAAGTCACGCGATAATAAGCTACTATCAAATTCAATAATATCGTTTACTGATTTAGCCGATATATCAAACTTTTTTAGGCTTAATGTTTTTAAATAGTTACTAGATAAATACTGAGACTTAACATTCATATACCCTATATTTTTTGCAAATATATCTGGTGAATCAAAAGAAATATCTAGATTTTCACAATTACCATATGTGGTATATAAATTCTTTAAATTACCCTTAACGCTAATACTTTGCTTTCCACTATTATTACTAAACTTGGCAAGTATATCTACTTTACCGTGATTTAAAAAAGGAAATAATGGTTTGAATCTTTCTAATGCATTATCTTGAATTAACAACTCACCATTTAGTAATTTAGTGTTCAAATTATACGATAAGTCTGCTTTATGTCTTAAATTTTGATCTAAAACTAATACATCGTAGAGTTTCAGAATATTTTGTCTATAATTAATTTTACCCGAGGAATGTAAAGCTCCTTGTGAGAGGTTAAAATCACCAACTATATCTTCATTTTGCACACTGATATTTAACTGATGTTTTAATGGTATATTATTATTTACAAATATAATATTACCAACACTAGTAATAGAAGGTTTAGAAAGTTTATTTGCCAACTTAATTTGACCGTTTGCTTTATTTAAAGCATATATTTTATTACTAATTTTAGTAATTCCTGCCAAATCATAATTTAATTGGCCATCTATTAAATCACGCTTAAAGTCAAATGCAGAATTACCCTTGATGTGACCTGCTTTGGTTTGTATGCTATGATTATTAAGTATTAATTTATTATTAGCTACATTATGCTCTCCTGAGACTAAAACAGTCAAATCACCTAAGTCATTAAATAATTCTGATGTTATTATGCTATCAACCCTGAATTTGATTCCTTGAGTTAATAAATTATACTTAACGTATGCCTTTAATCCCACAACAACATCTTCCGTAGAAGATATTGCTTCTTTTCGTAATAATAGCTTTTTGATCTCAATATTTCTAAAATTAATTTTAGAAATATTGATAGCGATGCCTTTACTACTAGATTTATCGGAGTTTAGCATAGCAATGCGTTGTAAACGAAAAATCTGTATATTTTCAATGATAAAGTCTGTAAAATCTAATCTTTTTGCAAATAACATTAACATAGATATGTTAATGTTCACCTTGCTAAATGAAGCTATTTGACCAACATCATCGTATAAGATTATTTCATCAGCCTTAATGCCCAAAGGGGATGCAACATCAAAATTTTTAAATTTGACTTTTATACCTACATTATCATTTAGTAAGTTAGAGACTTTACTCTGTACAAATTGTTGACCTGAATCAGTTTTTAACCAAAACGATACTACTGATACTCCAAGTACCACAAATAATATACAATACGAAATCA
>JBMGNO010000039.1:0-10611 GCA_049739405.1 Rickettsiaceae bacterium | reverse complement strand
CACCATCAATAGTGAAACAGGATCCTGTAACGGACCCGGAGGCTTCATTAGACGATAAATACATAATTAGTCCATCCATATCAGTTGGATTGGCTGCAGATCCAGTAGGCATATGTGGTGTCACTTTATCAATATTAGCTTCCGTCATTGCAGTTTTAAAAAACCCTGGCGATATACCATTAATTCGAATGTTGTATGGAGATAGCTCACCCACCAAGGTTTTGGTTAAATGAATTACTGCAGCTTTTGATATTGAATATGCGCTACCTTCTTTCGCTGGAGTTGAGGCGCCGTTAATGCTAGCGATATTGATAATTGATTCATTAACATTGTGGTTACTCATGTGGTTGGCAGCCGCCTTAGTGACATACCAAACACCTATCAAGTTAGTTTGGATCGTTGACTCAAAATCATTGTTTTTATCTTTTTCAAATATAGGTGTTAAAATACCTATGCCCGCATTGTTGATACAGATATCTATTTTCTCGCCAGTCTTTTCCAATTCAGCAAAGCAATTATTCACAGACTCTTTGTCGGCAACATCTAACTTTATAGCTTTAGCATCGCCTAGCTCTGTAACTAATTTTTCCAATTTATCTATGCGACGAGCAGCAATAACAACACGCGCCCCAACAGAAGATAAGCAGTGGGCAAATTGCTCCCCAAGACCACCAGATGCGCCTGTGATTAGGGCTGTTTTTCCATGAAAATCATATAGTTGTGTAAGGCTCATATTAGGGCGCCCAGATTAAATAGTTTAACTCAGCATTATCTTGACACAAAAAGATGTTTTGTTCAACTCTAATCTGGGTTATGATGGTTTTAGTTTCTTACGTTTTATGCAGGAATATGCACATGAAGACAAATACTCAGGGAGATAATCATGGCCAGTTATGATGAAAATACAGATAAAAGCGATCACCCTACGCCAAGGCTTCAGGCGACAGGTATACGCATATTAGAATCTTCCAGCTTTATATTTTATAAGGCTTATTTCAGCTGGAAAAGAATGAGCGATAAAGTTTTAGAGCCAGCTGGGCTAACCCATACCCAGTATGTTTTTTTATGCGTATTGCAATCTCTTGAATCTAAGCGCCAAAAACCAACACAGAATGATCTGGCAAGATTGACCGACTCTGATGTAACAATGACTTCCCATGTACTACGCACATTGCAAAAACGCGGTTTGATTGAACGCAAGCATATTGATTGTGATGAACGAGCTAAGTACCCAAAACTTCTTCCCGCAGGCAAGCAATTAATCAAACGCGCGACAAAGATTATGGATAAATTTGAACAAGAATATTTTTCGCCTATTAATAATAATTTTGATGATTTCAGGCAGTGCCTAAAAGATTTAACAGCTGGTAAAGAGGCGTACCAATGAAGATAAGCTTTAAACCTCTTGCTACTACAGATTTTGAAAAATTACTTCAATGGTTGCAACAACACCATGTTAAGAAATGGTGGGATGCTGATATATCTAAAAAATCATTTTTGAAAAAACTTGATGTATCTATTGCTTCAGTATGGTTTGTTGGAGGGATATTATGAACATCACACTCGAACTCGCAAAACAATTAATCGCTACTCAATTTCCTGAATACGCAAACTTAACTGTAAAAGAAGTTGAACAACAAGGCCACGACAACAGAACTTATCGGATTGGCGATGATATGCTTATCCGCATGCCAACAGCCGAAAGCTATGCTCTTAAGGTGCTCAAAGAACAAGAACTGTTGCCAAAGCTAGCAAAGCATTTAAGTGTCGCAATTCCTGCTCCTATAAAAATGGGCAAACCATCTGATAATTATCCGTATCCATTTTCTATTTACAAATGGCTGGAAGGCAGAAGCGCTAATCATGTGACTCTTGATGAGAAATCTTTAGAAAGCCTAGCTTTTGAGCTAGCAAAGTTTTTAAAAGAGTTGCAAGCGATTACTGATGTAGAAGGCCCAGGTCCTGGTCAGCATAATTGGTGGCGAGGCGATCATGTTAGTGTCTATGATTCTGGAGCCCGTGAACAAATTGCTAAATTAGCAGATATTATAGACAGCAACAGCGCTTTAGAGCTTTGGGAAAGAGCCTGCGCAACTAAATGGAACAAAGCACCCGTTTGGATCCATGGTGATTATGCCGTTGGCAATATACTCATCAAAGATAATAAATTATCAGGTGTGATTGATTTTGGCGGTACTGCTATGGGCGATCCTGCTTGCGACCTTGTGATTGCATGGACTTACTTAAGCGGTAAAGCGCGCGATATTTTTGTATCTGAAATGGGCTTAGATGATAATACTTTACTTAGAGCGCGAGCTTGGGTGCTGTGGAAGGCGACATTCGAACTTTGCAGCATCGCAGATAAAAATAGCCCTGAGGCGCGCTTGCAGAAAAAGATTATTGATGAGGTAATAAATGAGTAAGATAATTTTATTAAATGGCGCTGGTTCTAGCGGTAAAACCTCGATCGCAAGAAGCATACAGTATTTAAGCAATGAACAGTGGCTCACCTTTGGCATTGATATATTTATCGAGATGACGCCATATCCGAGCGCACGTAAAGATGGTGAATATTTTGATTTTATGCCTGGAGAGAATGAGCGTGGGCCTTTCATGTCGGTTAAATCAAAACCAACTGGAGATAAATTGTTTGGCGGGATGGCTGATTTTGCGCATATGCTTGGCTCTAGAGGCAACAGTAATGAGTGGAGATAAAAGCACATTACTTGATTTGGCTTTAGAAGAATCTTTGCCGTATTGCAATTTTGTTCTACTAAAACCAGACTTGGCAAGAAGCGATTTTGTCTCAGTGAAAAGCCAAATGCGAACTGCCTCTTTAGATGTGCGTGCGTGTCATAGATCTGAACTGCGCAACAATAAAACAACTTTTTCTATAAAACAATTTCTATATGATTGGGCGCCACCTGCATATGATCATCCATGTTTATGGCGAAATATCATCAGCAGAAAAAGCTTTTAGGCACGATGCCTCTTTAGCTAAAGCTTTACTGTTCATACCAATTTTTAATATGATAGGGTTATCATTTTGGTATCCACTGGCAACATAATTAAATGTCATATTGTTTACAGGAGTTAGACCAGATAGATTATGTTCTTTGGCTATTTTAGTTATAATTTCAAGCAGCGAATCAAGCCATTGCTTACCTTTATCGCCATAAATTTTGATGATGTTTTGTTTTAAATTAGAATCCATTGCGTTTATTCATTTTAATTCTATGCCGATATTATGCTGATAACCTGCCGATAAATTTGTCATTGGTTTTCCTCCCTCAAAAAGTTAGAGATATCTATAATTCTATAAAAATAATCACTAGTTGCGACATTGCTGGATACGCCGCCAATGTGAAATAGCACTGGAATGACAGCAAATCCTCTGGGTACTTTTAATGCTGTTAATTTATCTTGAACTTCAGATATAACATCTACTCCTAATTCACGGCGTTTAAACTTAAACTCACAGACAAATAGGTTCTTAGTTGTCGTTTGAATTAAGAAATCAATTTGGCAACCAGCCTTGGTTGTTGATTTAGACTGTCTAAATGGTCCGCTCGAAATAATATCCGCAGGATTGATGCCTATGCTTGCCAACAGCGCATTTCTATTTTGCAAAAGCAATTGCTCTAGTTGTAGGCCAATATGCGCTTCAAAACCGGATAAACTTGATATAGCAGCATTCTGGAAACCATTTAAATCAATTTTACTTCTCTGAGGCTCTATAAGCTTTAAATAGAAGCGCATATAGGGATCAGAGATGCGGTACAGACTCTGTTTAAGTGATTTGTTGGTTTTGAATGACCAAAGATTTTGTTTTGATACGAAGCCAGCAATAATTAAATGTTCCATAAAGCTGCTTAAAGTACCGTTATGAGGGAATCCGGTTATTTTGCGTACATCAGCTAGTGTTTTCATGCCATCTTTGAGGCTATCCAGAATTTTTTTATAAGAAGCACCTTTGCCATTAAATAAATCGTGGAAAATGCGTTCAAATTCTAAAACCAACAAGCTATCTTTTTCAAAACACAACTGCTTGATTAAATCATCTGTTGTTTGGCCAGGTGTAATTTGTTCTAAGTACCAGGGAATACCGCCTAAAATACTGAGCAATTTGTATGTGTCGTAATCAGAACCTTGAAATCCTGATGTACGGAGTAGTTTGTTAGCCTCCGCAATAGGAAGTGGCTCTAAAGTAATAGTCAGATTAATCCGACCAAAAAATGCCGTACTTTTTAAGATATTCTCTTCAATCCATGTGGATACTGATCCACAAAAAACAGCTATGATAGGAAGTTGCTGTTTATCCCACCAAGCTTTGAGCTTGGGAATAAAGCTGGGGTCTTTGGAGCCCATCCATGAAATTTCATCAAATAAGATAATGTCGCCAGATGTAATATGGCTACTTAAATGTTCAAAAGCATCAGTCCAATCCTTGAATGTAAAAGGTGGTAGCTTGAGGTGGGTTGCAAGCTGGCGTGCGAAATGGTCGCGTTGGCTTTGATCATTCATGCCTTCTTGTGGTGCAAGTCCCGTAAAATCCCAAAGTCTATTTTCTGGACATGATGATGCAAAGAAATTGATTAACCTACTTTTGCCGACTCTTCGTCTGCCTTTAACGACAACTAAGTTAGGTGTTTTTTTCTTGTGAAGAGTCTTTAAGCGATCTAACTCATTTTTTCGACCAATAAATACCTGTGTTGCCATCATAACCTCTTATGCTTTATTCACTAGTTATGATATAATGAGACCTGTCTCAAGTCAAGTTAAATTGCTTAAAGTGCATTTTAACGCAAGATGAGACTTTTTGATTAGGTTTGCCATGAGGTTAATATAACGGAAACCATGATTCTAGGAATACCCAGAGCTTATTATTATCGAAAATCATGATAATCGATAACAGTGGCGCTTTTATACTATGTCCTAAAAGTGGCAAAAATCGTAACTAATAGGACAAGATAGGCACATTATGTATGGCATCTCCATGTCCCTAAAGTTACAAATATCCTAACTTTAAGGACATGCTGAACATAAAACATAAGTCGCAAAACTCAATTTAGGGGCAGATTTTTCGTTCCCAACAGTGTAATATACCTAAACCAAGTGGGATTGAATTTCACATTTCCCATCCAGTTTGGAGAGCACTATATTGAGTGAAACTAACCTCCGCCATATAATAGAAAAACTAGAAGTGCAAGGAGAAAAGCGAAGCGTACCTTGGATGCAGCAAATCAAAATGAAGTGCCTTCAATTTTCTACTTTATCTTTTGTAAGTAATTGATCACCTTTTTGCCTTTAAATGGGCCTGCATTATTTGGTAAAAAGTTAATCACTGAATTAAAAAATATTTTCTATAAAACAACAACACTTCAATTTACTATATTATTTATCTTGTTGCTATAGTTTCAATAACCTTTTCTGCTAAAGCTTTTTTACTAGGGTTGAATAAATCGCCTTTTATTTTAATTTGCATATCGGTTTCTTTATAATTGCTAGTGAATTTATTTTCTTTCCTATGCACAATATAAAAACTAGCATTAAAAATGGAATCCACATTTTGTTTGTAGATGTTTATATTTGCTGCGCCAGAAGTAGATGTTGATTTTGTTTTAAATGCTATTGAATCAAAAGATAATATCCCTTTGCTCATTTTGAGGTTTGATTTTAAGTCAGTAATGAAAGTTGATCCGGTGAGTAACATTTTGTTTAGGTCTGTTTCAATATCTGCTATCTTATAACTCTTTTTGTTGATTTTGCTAATAAATTCATCAGGTGAAAAATTATTCACATGAACTCCTTTCATTATAATATTTGATTTAGTATAAAAGTTATATAATAATTTATCGATGCTATCACCATGAGTAGAGAACACTCCATTTGAGCTCATAACCCCTTTTGTTTTCATTAAACCATTTGGTAATATTTGGGATATTTTTTCAAGGTTTGCTCCATTTAAGCCGTAAGCAAAGTTAATAGTTAGAGGAGAGAGTAGTGTGCTGCCTGACATTTTGATTCGGCCGTCTAATAAATCAAAATCTAAGCTAGGTATAACAAGTAAATTTTTATCATTTTTCATTGAAAAAGTTAGTCTTTTTATAGATTTATCACCATCTTTTAGTTCACTTATTAGCCCACTAGAGACAAAATTTATTTTATTTAAGTCAATTTTTTCTAATGCTTTTTTTTGTAATGATAAAAGACCAGACATAGATAAAAAATCTACGTTTAATGAGGCGTCATTAATTTTAACAATGAGATTCGGGATAATACTTTTTGCGTCTAGCTCCACGTCTATATCAAACCAGTCTTTTGTATTATTAAGATATAAGCGATTTATAGAAGCGCGTCCTGGTGATAGCTCTAGGCCTAAATTCACATTACTATATTCATGTCCCATATAGCTCAGTTCATCAATTGATATATCGTAACTACCTATTGATTTTATTTTTCGTAAAGGAATAAATTTATTGCTATAGTTTTTATCTTTCATTCCCTGAAAAACTTGTTCTATTTTATTCACTAGATGACTAATAACGGGAGTAGATTTCTTATCTGATAAGTTTAATGAACTAATTCTAACATCAGAGTTGACTCTTGATTGCTGCCCGATAAGCTTTTTAGAGTAGTTGCCAGATACGTTCATTTCATCAAGCTTAAGTATAAAATCTTGAAATGCAAAATATACAGGAGTAAATGTTAATTTTGATTTGAACTCAAAGGGTACATCTTTTGGATTTGGCTCTTGATAGTCAAATAATTGAGCAAAATTTTGTAAATTAGGATGCTTTAAGTATATGTTGCCGTCGAAAATGCTGCGAAAAGAGTTTTCGCTTAGTTTGCCGTTAATTTCAAATTGATGTTGGTCACTAAAAGAGCCTGCAAATCTTTGCAAGGTCATCTCATTATTAGTAGTTTGAGCTTTAAATACGATATTATTAATTGCATTTTTACTATCTAAAATTATATTCTTAATTTGGCAAGTTATATCTGCTGTATGTTGCAAAACTCTCCAGTTAGTAGATGCCGAATATGTTTGATTAGTTTGAGATGAATTCTCATTGTTTAACAAGCCCGTTAAATCAATTTTATCAAAATATATGTTAATTTTAGATTGTTTAGTATTATCTTTTTTTATAAGAAAATCAGCTACTCCAATAATAGAGTCAGAATTTATTTTAATATTGTCAAAATGCAGCCCATTTTTTATTGGTTTTATATCGAAAGTAATATCTATTTCCTCTTTGTTATGGAACTTATCAATTATATTATTAATATTAGGGATTAAGCTGACTGCCCTCGATGGCAGGTCTTTAGATTTTAATTGTACATGACCAGATTTAAGTGTTCCATCTTGATAAGTTTCATGTGCAATTAAATGATAGTTATTAGATCTTTGTTCTAATGTTAAAAGTACTTCATCTTTTTGTTTTTCAAAGGTGCCTTCTATTGCCATCTCTTGCTTATTTTGCGCCTCAAAAACATATTTATTACCTTCTTTGTTTAAAGAAATATCATACAAAGTCATGGCAATATCTTGATCGGATTCTACCATCACTAATTTGGAAATGTTGGTTTTGATAGATAGAAGATCTTGCTGTATGATTTCAGCTATAAATTCATCATGTTTTAGTAAGCTGACATCATCATGCTGTAAGTATATCGTTGCATTATCTATCTCTAGCTCACTAATCTTTGGGGAAAATTTTAATATAGATAATAATGAAAAGCTGATTTTTAGATCTTTAAATTCTGCTTTGCCTGGCTCAGATAGTTGATTAACTACTAAATAAGGAAAGGGAAATTTAACCAGCCTCACTTGATTTTTATCAATATTTTTAAAATTGATTTTGCTAATGCCATTTAGCTGTTCGTATGTTGAGTTTAGGTTAATATTACTAATTGCAATGCAAAAAATTAATATTAGTGTTAACGAAATTAAAATTATACTTGCGAGTATTTTTTTCATAATTATGATTACTAATTGTATAAATGCTATTATTAGGATAACATTTTTGAATAATATATCAATTAAACCAACATGAAACATAGAAAGCAAGACGATTTAATTTTAATAGGTGTTATTTATTCAGCGCATGGTGTGCGTGGTGATGTCATTGTCAAATCTTTTACAGACCCATTTGAAAATATTGTAAAAATGAAGCTCTTTGATAAGAATCATCAATTAATTAATGCAAAGAAGGTGCGGGTGGTAAAGAATAATTCGGTTGTTTTTAAAATAGAAGGTTGTGATGAGCGAAATAAAGCCGAAGATTTAAAAGGTTTTGAGATATTTTGTCAGCGTGCGGACTTGCCTCCTCTTAAAGAGCAAGATCAATTCTATGTTTCTGATTTAAAGGGTAGAGTTGTTTGCGATATAGATAAGAATGAAATAGGTGTAGTTCATGATATCGCTAATTATGGAGCTGGAGATATTGTTGAAATTAAATTTAGTGATGGTGAAATGAAAATGTTACCTTTTCAGAAGGATGTTTTCCCCGTGGTGGATAAAGACATAATTATAGTCAAATTAAAATAATGCAAAAAAAGAAAATTTTTGCTTGATCTTTTTGTTTTATTTTGTATTTTTAAATCAAGGCAATGTAATAAAGCGGGTGTAGCTCAGGGGTAGAGCGCTACCTTGCCAAGGTCGAAGTCGAGAGTTCGAATCTCTTCACCCGCTCCATCTTTTCTTAGTTCATATAAAAAATATATCTCTTGAATTTATCTGATTTATTCAATATCTTTGTCTTGTTTAATTATACAGGTTCTCAAATATGTTTAAGTCTTTAACGCAAAATTTGACAAAAATTTTTGATAAAATCAGAAGTACTGGTGTTTTAACGGAAGAGCAAATTAATTCTGCGATGCGTGATATTCGCATTGCGCTTTTAGAAGCCGATGTGTCGCTTCCAGTAATAAAAACAATCATTAGTCAAATTAAGGACAAAGCCAAGGGGCAAGAGATAGTTAAATCTGTATCGCCAGGTCAGATGGTCATTAAGATTATTAATGATGAATTAGTAAAAATACTAGCACCAACGCCAGAAGAGTCAGAGTTAAATCTAAATGCAACGCCGCCAGCGAATATATTAGTTGTTGGTTTGCAAGGTAGTGGTAAAACCACATCTAGTGCAAAATTAGCGCTAAAATTAAAAGCCCAAAATAAAAAGGTTTTGTTAGTTTCACTAGATACTTATCGTCCGGCTGCGCAAGAACAGCTAGCCATTTTGGCGCAAGATATTGGGGTTGACTCATTAGATATAATATCCAAGCAAAAACCACTCGAGATCACTAAAAGGGCGATGAAGGAAGCGGCATTATCTTTATATGATGTTGTTATTTATGATAGTGCAGGGCGTTTGCATATTGATGATGAAATGATTTCCGAAGTCAGTGACATTAAAAGTGTAATTAAACCAACAGAAACATTGTTAGTTATCGACTCCATGATTGGCCAGGATGCAGTTACTGTTGCAAAGACTTTTAACCAGCGATTGGAAGTAAGTGGTTTGATACTTTCTAGAATTGATGGGGATTCTAGGGGGGGAGCGGCTCTGAGTGCAAGAGAAGTAACTGGTAAACCGATTAAGTTTTTAAGTACTGGTGAAAAACCAGGGGACTTTGAGCTATTTGATGCTAAGCGTATTGTATCTCGTATACTGGATATGGGAGATATTGTTTCGCTTGTAGAAAAAGCTAAAGAAGTTATTGATGAAGATGAAGCGAAGAAAACTGCTGCAAAGATAAAGAAAGGTAATTTTGATCTAAATGATTACATATCGCAATTAAAGATGATTCGTAAAATGGGTGGTATGGGGGGTATGATGAAAATGATTCCTGGTATTTCCAAAATGGCTGGCAAGATTGATGAATCTAAGGTGAATGATAAATTATTAGTTCATCAAGAAGCTATAGTTTTATCAATGACTACAAAAGAAAGAGTTAAACCAGCTATACTCAATGCTTCGCGTAAAAAAAGAGTTGCTTTCGGTTCAGGGACTACGGTTCAGCAGGTGAATAGTCTGATTAAGCAGTATACGCAAATTAATAACATGATGAAAAAAGCATCGAAAATGAATCCAAAATCATTGATGCGAAGTGGAATAGGTAAACTTTTTTCTTGACTATTTGCTGTAATATCGGTAAATTATTGTCGAATAATGAATAATATTAAAATAATACGATTATGAGTAAAGCAAAAATTGCCTCTAAAAATAACCCTGAAGGCAGAGGTAAAGCTAAAGAGTTTCAACATAACGGTAAAAAAATTAAGCCAGTGAAACTTATTGCAAATAGACAAAGCTTCTTTGCTGCAGAATATGAAGATTCTGGCGATTTAGTTGTTGATGGAAATGGTAAGCCATTACCATGGAATAGTGCAAAGCATTTAGGCTAATGCTTCTTTCTTTAACATAATATAAAATACCTAGTTATGAAAATTTCACCTGAGTTATTAAAGATTATTACCTGCCCTATTTCTGGTGGAGAACTAGAATATGATGAAAGAAGCTCATTGCTAGTGAGCCGCGATGCAAAAGTAACATTTCCAGTCGTTGATGGAGTACCAATGTTGCTGAAGTCAGAAGCTCGTCCATGTAC
>JBMGNO010000038.1:0-11674 GCA_049739405.1 Rickettsiaceae bacterium | reverse complement strand
ACTAAATAGAAGAACGGAGGCTACCACCTGATTTTATCCAATAGTTAGTAATAGCCTTAATTAATGTAGAGTCATTGGGGTGATATATCAAGGACTCTATATATAAATCGTTTAGGCTACCGTTGAATATTTTACACTGATTAATTCTTTGCTTTGCTAACGCTAGTATTTTTTGTTTCTCAGGCTTGTACTGCATGGCTTTAGCCCTTTGAATTTATGGCGCTAATTAAAAATAGATTATCCACACAAGTAAAGCAACTAAAATTAGCGCTATTTGTAGAAATATTGACTACAAGATTTATAGTAAGAATAGCCACTGATCAGCGTTAAAATCGTTGATACCCACAGCATTAGTGAACCAATTTCATCAATGTAAGGGATTCCAGACCCTTTAGTGCCAATAATTAGGATTGTGATAGCGGTCATTTGCAGAACTGTTTTGGTTTTAGCTAGATTGCTCACAGGAACACTAATTTTTGATCGAATTAATGACTCTCTGAGGCCAGAAACAATAAATTCTCTTGCTAATATTAATAAGCACGGTATTTCATTTGCTCGCCCATTTTTGACTAGCATTAACAACACACACGCTACTAGGACTTTATCAGCTATAGGATCAAATGTTTTTCCAAACCTAGAGACAATATTAAATTTACGAGCTATATAACCATCAAGAAAATCAGTTAAGCTTGCCGCTATAAAGATGGATCCTCCTAACCTTCTTGCAAAGATATAATCATCTAGATAAAATGTCATGATGATTAAGGGTATCGAAATCATGCGCAATATTGTTAGGTAGTTGGGTATATTTTTATCAATTATCATATATGTAATGTTCAATTACTAGTAATTAGCTGTTACTATATAATTACATTTTGCATATAGCAATTAAAATTATAGAATGCTATGTGGTTTTATTGAGTTGTGTTAAAAGATCTACTATATGAGATTATGATTAAAGGTTAAAACAAAGTATTTTTTGTAAATGTTAATCAAGTCTTGCATGAACCTAGAAAAATTTTTATAATCTTATGAAAATTGATTACCTTATAAAATAATGAAAATAATAACAAAAATTTATCTCGCAATATATCAAATGGTTGAGCATGATGGGGTGGAGCATTCAGGGTATATGTCTTTTATGATGCTGATGTCTATTTTTCCATTCTTTATTTTTATGCTTGCTTTTACAAATTTTTTTGGAGCTTCTGAGCTTGGAGAAATGTTTATAGAAGTGGCTTTGCAAAACCTACCGCCTAGTTCTATTGAGTCTATTAAAGACCAGATAGAAGGGTTTTTGTCATCTCCTCCTGAGGGGTTGCTGACACTTGCGATATTTGGTACATTATGGACTGCTTCTTCGTTTGTGGAATGCTTAAGAACTATTTTAAACCGAGTATATGAAGTAAGGAACGCGCCAAATTATATATTACGCAGGCTGTTGAGCATGGTGCAGTTTATTTTTATTAGTTCTGCAATATCAGCAGCAATGTTAATGCTCGTTATTGTTCCAATTATAGTATTCAAGGTAAAGATATTAGCTGATCTGATTATTCAGTATAAGTTTCTAATTAATGTAACTCGTTATGGACTGATCTTTCTATCTTTATTTTTAACTATCAGCTCTTTATATTATATTATTCCAAATGCAAGGATAAGATTCCGAGAGGTTATACCAGGGACTTTATTAGTAATGTTTGCTTGGAGCTCCAGCGGTTATTTTTTGTCTAAATATATTAGTTACTATAATCAATTTAGTATTATTTATGGCTCTTTAGGTAGTATTATCATTACCTTAATTTTCTTTTATATCATTAATATGATTTTTATAATCGGAGCTGAGTTTAATTATTTAATGAGTAAAAAGTCAAAAGCATGATTACAGTAATATCTCCAGCAAAATCTATGGATTTTGATTCGCCTATTAAAATAAAATTATCTTGCTCGGTAAGCAAGAATTTACAAAAAACAGCTTTATTATTAAACGAGCTTCAAAATATGTCGTTCGATGAGTTAAGAAATATCATAGAAACTAGTGATAAGCTAACTCAAATAAACTATAGCCGTTATCAGAGCTTTGAAGATTTGCCAGAAAAACCAGCTATATACGCTTATGATGGTGATGTCTATCGCAATATTGGTAGGGGAACGATTGATAATCAACAAATGAACTTTGCGCAGAACCATGTGGGGATTATTTCAGGTTTTTATGGTTTACTTCGTCCCCTTGATCAAATAAAACCTTACAGGCTTGAAATGAAGGCAAAAACACCGATAAATGCCCCAAAGGGATTAAATATCTTTTGGCGTGACGCTGTGACTAAGGACCTTAATGATCGCTTATCTTCACAGAAAGGTAAATGTGTGGTTAATTTAGCCTCAGAGGAATATTCAAAGGCAATTGATAGACCTAAGCTAAACGCTCAGATTATTGATATCTACTTCCTAGAGAATCGCAGTGGTGTTTTAAAAAATATAGCGATTAATGCAAAACGTGCAAGAGGTATGATGCTTGGCTATATTATTCAGCATGGCATAAACGACCCTTTATTATTAAGAAAATTCGATCTGAATGGCTATTCTTTTAATGAAAAAAAATCTACAGATATAAGCTATTATTTTGTAAAAAATAGTGTATAATCCTCGCAAAGCGCATAATATGTGAGAATAATTTGTTTTAAATTAGAATAGTGATGTTTAATTATGATGCTGCTTTTAGGGAGCAGATACAGCAGATAAAAAGTGAGCAAAGATACAGAAAATTTGTTAACCTCAAAAGAGTGGCAGGAAAATTTCCTTTTGCATATAATGGTGATGAAGAGATTACTATGTGGTGTATTAATGACTATCTGGGAATGAGTCAGCACCCAGAGGTATTAAAAGCAGCTCAAGATTCATTAAATGAAAATGGTATTGGTTCTGGTGGCACTAGAAATATTGGTGGTAATAATAGTTCTATTGTGCAGCTAGAGGAAACAATTGCTAATTTACATGGTAAAGATCAAGCCCTGGTGTTTACTTCAGGCTATGTTTCAAATGAGGCAACCTTGACCTCCCTTGCAAAAATTATCCCTGATGTTAAGTTTTTTTCAGACGAGTTGAACCATGCTTCAATTATTGCGGGTATTAAAAATTCAGGTGCAGATAAAAGGGTGTATAAGCATTTAGATATGAATGACTTAGAAGATCAGTTGAGTAAAGAGGATATTAACGTTCCAAAAATCATAGTATTTGAATCTACTTATTCGATGAATGGTATGGTCTCTCCAGTGCGCGAAATTTGTGCGTTAGCAAAAAAATATAATGCTATGACATATATCGACGAGGTGCATAGCGTTGGTCTTTATGGTAAAAGAGGCGCTGGAATCGCGAGTATGTACGGTCTGGGCAATAAGATTGATATTATTCAAGGTACTTTAGCAAAAGCATATGGGGTTATTGGTGGATATATAGCTGGTAATTACCACCTAATTGATTCAATTAGGTCGGTCGCCACAGGATTTATTTTTACAACTTCACTACCACCAGTGATTACTGATGCGGCGAATGCTAGTATAAAACATTTACAAAATTCTGATGAAGAAAGAAAAAATCATCAAGAATCAGTGGCATTAGTAAAATCTGAGCTTTGTAAGGTAGGAATAAAATTTGTTGAGAATAATACGCACATTATACCAATTATTATTGGAGATCCTGATCTTACCCGCAAAGCATCAGAACTACTGCTTGCCAGGCATAAAATATTTATTCAATATATAAACTTTCCAACTGTTGCAAAAAAAACAGAGAGATTGCGCATCACACCAACTCCAGCTCACAGTAAAGAGATGATAAAACATTTAGTAGAAGCATTGTTGGACGTTTTTAAAGAGTTAAATATAAAATAAAAAGATGATACAATTTCCAGATATTGACCCAGTGATATTGCCATTAGGCCCTTTAGCTATTTCATGGTATTCGCTATCTTATGTTGTGGGGATCTTGATTTCTTGGGCTTATTGTGTGCGTTTAATTAATGATTTCTCAAAAGAACAAAAGAATAGTCCTTCGGCTAAGAATATGGATGATTTTATTTCATGGGTTGTGATTGGTATTATTTTAGGAGGACGCTTGGGGTACGTACTATTCTATGACCCGGTTAAATATTTATCAGACCCAGTTGAAATATTAAAAACATATAAGGGTGGTATGTCTTTCCATGGCGGGATGGTTGGTTTTATTATTTCTTCATACTGGTTTTCTCGAAGGAATAATATTAACGTATGGACGCTAACTGATATATGCGCAGCAGCAGCACCAGTTGCTTTGTTTTTAGGGCGTATAGCAAATTTTATTAATGCCGAGCTCTATGGAAGAGTTACAAATGTACCATGGGCTGTAATTTTTCCTTATTCGGACGGAATGCCTCGTCACCCAAGTCAGATATATGAAGCCCTTCTAGAGGGTATGGTAACATTTTTTATATTATGGTATTTAATCTATTGTAAAAATGCTTTAAAAAGTAAGGGCATGGTAAGTGGAGTATTTTTAATTTGCTATTCTGTGTTCCGTATTTTTGTTGAATTTTTTCGTGAACCAGATTATCAGCTTGGCTATATAGTGCAATATTTTACTATGGGTCAGATCCTATGCTTACCAATGTTGTGTATTGGCCTTGCCTTATTTATAAAAAGTAAAAAATAATGCCAATAGATTTATCAGTTAGAAATATTATACGTGACAAAGGCTATATTAGAATTGATGAAATGATGCGTCAAGTGCTTTCCGATGGCAATAGCGCCTACTATAAGACACTTTCTGAAATAGGATTTAATGGTGATTTTACTACTTCTCCAGAGATATCTCAGCTATTTGGTGAAATGATTGCTTTATGGGCTATTGATAAATGGCGCAAATTAGGGAAACCACAGAAATTCTCTTTGGTCGAGCTTGGACCAGGGCAGGGAGTTTTAATGTCGGATTTATTGCGCGGAAGTAAAGTGGATCCAGAGTTTTTTAAAGCCGTTCAAGTATTTTTATATGATATAAATCCAAATTTTATTCAAAAACAACAGAACGCATTAAAGGGTTATAGTAATATTAATTGGATTAATGATTTAGAAAGCTTGCCTCAAGCGCCAACCTTGATTATTAGTAATGAATTTTTTGATGCATTACCAACTAAGCAATATATGAAGGTGAAAGATAAGTGGCGAGAGTCTGTTATGATAGTTGACCCACAGGACTCATGCATTAAACATAATGCAGTTGATATTCACCAGAATTTACAGGAGCAGCTATTACTTGATCATGTTAATGCCTCGGATGGGTCGGTTTTTGAAGAATCGGTTGAGTCTCTACGCATTATGAGAGTCTTATCAAAGCATATTAAGGATAATAGAGGTAGTATTCTAACAATTGATTATGGGTATAATATACCGGCAGAGAATCGCACTAGCCGTCAATATAATGCTACATTGCAGGCTATTAAGGATCATAAATATGTTTCGATAATTGACACGCTAGGGGAGGCGGATTTGACTACCCATGTGAATTTCAATGCTTTAATATTAGCTTCAAAAGAGCAGGGCGAGTTTGACTATATATATCAAAACCAGCAGGATTTCTTATTATCTTATGGTATCAAATTTCGTGCAAAGCAATTACAAAAAACCTTGAATACTGATGATGCAATGATAATAGACCGACAATTAGATAGGCTAATATCTCCACAAATGATGGGTGATCTATTTAAAGTTTTAGAAATAAATTATTTTGTTTAATCTACAGTGAATTAGGGATAAAAAAAGAATTGAGCTAAAGCGTTATATTATTTGAACCTTAACATTTTATGGATCACCACGCTTCAATAAGGGGTTGCTCGTTATGATTTGGTGCATTTATAGACTAGGGCAGAAATACTAGTATAGTAAATTAAACTGAAGTGTTGTTGTTTTATAGAAAATATTTTTTAATTCAATGATTAGTTTTTGCTGAATAATGCAGGCTCATTTAAAGGTAAAAAAGGTGATCAATTATTTACAAAAAATAAAGTAGAAAATTGAAGTCACTGCATTTTGATTTACTATAAGATAAAAAATAGAAATATTAAAAAAGCGACCAAACGATTGACGTTAGGCCGCTTTTTACTAAAAGAATAAGAAATATTTCTACTATTCCTTAGATATCAGTTGTGTCTGCATCTATTCCAGAAAGCTCTATTGTGTCTTCATCATCTTTACTTGTGAAAAAAGATCCAACATATTCCTTAGTTTCTGAAGGATGCATTACGCAGTATGCGCCAACGCTAAATATAATTGTTGTTGCAAGACCAAATAGTACGTCAAGACCCTTGTCATGCTTTCCATTCTGAGTAGCAGGTGTTACTGCTCCCTGAACAGCATTTTTAATATTGTTAATCAAACCATATTTGAAGGATAGAGCAGTAGCAGCAGTGCCAACTGTTGCATAGGCTGCATTTGCTTTATTGGCTTCAGGTAAATTTACTTTATAATCCATTATAATTATACTCCTATTTAAAATTGATATAATGACATTAAATAAGTTATATTATTGTGAATTGTGAGTCAAGATATTTATAACAAAAAATTACACTTTAGATAGATTAGTTACTATTTGTTATAAATATCTCCTCACAAGAGCGAGGAAAGGTGAATTTCTATTCACCAGTCTTGGTTTTGGCGACTTTCTTTTTTGCAGGAAACACCGCTTCCTCTTTATCATTCATGTCTTTACCAGATAATAAATTCTTTATCTGCTTGCCACTTAAAGTTTCATATTCAATCAATGCTTTGGCCAAGGTGTGAAGCTGATCAATGTTGTCAGTTAGGATTTTTTTAGCGAGTTCATACCCCTCTTCAACTAACCTTTTTATTTCGCTATCAATCTTTTCTGATAATTTTTCAGATCTAAATTTTTCACCTTGATTTCCTGCGTAGCGATCTTCACCACCAGCGCCATGAAATATAGGGCCTATTTCTTTACTCAGTCCCCATTCGGTAACCATTGATGTAGCCATGTTTGTTACCGCTTTAATATCAGAAGAAGCTCCTGATGTCACCTTTTCGGACCCAAAAATTAATTCTTCAGCTACTCTTCCCGCCATTCCTACAGCAATATGAGATTTCATTTGCTCAAGCGTAATAGAATTACGGTCGTTTTCTGGTAACGTCATTACCATCCCAAGGGCTCTGCCTCTAGGAATAATAGTGGCTTTATGAATTGGATCAGAGGCAGGAAAATACAGGCCAACTAATGCATGTCCGCCTTCGTGATAGGCCGTGAGCTTTTTCTCTTCTTCGCTAAGAACATGAGATAGTCTCTCAACACCCATCATAACTTTGTCTTTTGCATACTCTAAATCTATCATATCAACAATTTTCTTGCCACGACGCGCAGCAATCAAAGCTGATTCATTTACCAGATTTTGCAATTGTGCTCCAGAAAATCCAGGAGTACCACGTGCAATAATTTTGGCCTCAATATCTTTTGCATGCTTAATGTTTTTTAAGTGCACATTTAAAATTTGCTCTCTACCTCTTAAATCCGGATTCGAAACTGTTATTTGTCTATCAAAACGACCAGGTCTTAACAATGCTGGGTCCAGAACATCGGGTCTGTTTGTTGCAGCAATTATAATAACGCCTTCATTTGAGTCAAAACCATCCATTTCAACTAACATCTGGTTTAGGGTTTGTTCACGCTCGTCGTTTCCTCCTCCCATTCCGATACCACGATGGCGCCCCACGGCATCAATCTCATCAATAAAAATAATACAAGGAGCATTTCTTTTGCCCTGTTCGAACATATCCCGAACGCGGCTGGCACCAACTCCTACAAACATTTCAACAAAATCAGAACCTGAAATGCTAAAGAAAGGAACATTAGCTTCCCCAGCAATTGCTTTTGCAAGCAGCGTTTTACCAGTTCCTGGGGGGCCAATTAACAAACATCCTTTTGGAATTTGACCACCTAATTTTTGGAATTTACTGGGATTTCTAAGGAAATCGACTATTTCTGCTAATTCCTCTTTTGCTTCATCAACACCTGCAACGCTTTTAAAAGTTACTTTTGGTCCTTTATCAGATATTAGCTTTGCTTTGGACTTACCAAACCCCATACCTTTTCCTCCGCCTTGCATTTGCCTCATGAAGAATACCCAAACGCCAATTAAGAGCAACATAGGAAACCATGACACAAAGATACTGAATAGGGAATTCATTTTTGTATTTGGTGGTAATACGTCAATATAAACACCATTGTCATTCAGTTTATCGATTAATCCAGGATAATCGCTGTAATATGTAGAAAATTTTGATCCATCTGTGAGAGTCCCAGAAATACTTTTTCCCTCTATTTTTACTGAATTGATCTCTTTAGACTCTATTCTTTGTAAAAAATCAGAGAAAGCTAGCGACGAAGACCCCTGCATGGAATCCCCCTGAAGCGCATTAAAGGTCATGACCATGAATATGAATATACATATCCAAACTAAAATTTGTTTTTTGGGGTTGTTCATAAATAAATCCTGTTATAAAAAATGAGTAAACCTAGAAATAAATCTTGGTTTAAACATTATTCTTAAATTATTAAACGAATATTTGTTATCATAATATGATATATGGGGTATGGCTACGACTTTTTCAAGTTTTTTTATTACTGGCAGGGTAAATAATATTGATTTATAGCTAAATGGTTGTGTTTTTATTAAATTAGATAGGTCTAGACTCTTTTTTATATTTATGTAATCCTCATGAGATAAAGTGCTAATCGAGTATTGTTTTTCAAGATTCTGAATCTCAAAACGATCATCCCATAAGAGATAATTTTTAGGTTGAGCTATAACATTGTTAATTTGGCTCTTTTCTCTATAAATTAACAGTTCACTATTTTTGGTCTTTAAGATGCATCCATGTAAGCTCTTGCTAATAGGTTTATCTTGGTTTATTGCTGCAATAAGATGTTCAATGCTACGAAATCTAGGAATTGTAGATTTACCACTGATGATAGTCACGGCATGGTTTAATAACTGAATTTGTACGTCACTATTATAATTTTTATATTTATTTAGCTCAAGCGCAGCAAAGCCCATAGAATTTATTTTTAAAGACTCGGCAATGGCTATAATAAATTGCTCATTAAGCAATTTAGATCTCTTATTTACTTGGTTCATTTCTGAAATTAGCTTTGATTTTTCGTCAGAGTGGTATAGTGCAAGTTCTTTACGCACTCTATTTCTTTCGTATTTATCAGAATGGTTCGAGGAATCCTCTGCCCAAGGGATGTTATTAGAGCGTAGATATTGTAATAAGGCTGATTTATCAAATTCTAAAAGAGGGCGTATTATTTGCACCTCATTTGAAAAATGTGTACTAGAGTGGCTAAGGCCAAGAGCTCCGCTTTTTTTTCGTTTGCGCATCAAGTAAGTTTCGAGTAAGTCATCTAGGTGATGCGCAGTCATTAGGGTGTGGCAACCTAGCTTAAGACACTGATTTGTCATTAATTGATAGCGTTCTTCTCTGGCGCGCTCTTGAATTTTAGAAGATAAGTTTAAATCGTCATTCGCCCATTTTAATGAGTGAAATTGATAGCCAAGTATTTTACTATGTTTTTCTACTAACTCAGATTCTTGTTTTGATTCTGGTCGTAAATTATGGTCAACGTTTAATATTAATAATTTGATGGAGTTTTTTTTAGCCCACTTTGATGTTAAATATAGCATCGCCATTGAATCAGCGCCACCAGAGACGGCTAAGGCGATCTTATCACAGACCGCCTTGTCGACTATTTGATTTAAAAAAGATTCAAACTGGTTTTGCATTAATTATATAAAATACCATTTGTTGCATATTTAGCAATAGATTGCTTAAGAGCATTGAGTAGCTCGGTTTTCATTTCTTTGGGATCTTCCACCTTCTTATTATCTTTATTCATACTTAACTTACCATCTTTTATATCACTCGACAAAAGCTCAGATATTTGATTTAAGTTATTTTGACCATTCATATAAGACAAGGCTAACTTATCAAATAGGTTGATTGCAACTGGAGAGTGATTATATGAAGTAACCCAATTATTTTTATTATGTTTAATTTGATATTGAACAAGTGGTAGTGCTTTTGGCTTATCCAGGCTTATGCTATTTTTTGACTGTTCTTTCAAAGTAATTTCCATAATACCTTTCATTACCAAATTCATCGCATTCTTCAAGAAATCTTGCTCAATTTGTTTACTACAATCCTTTTCAAATAGATCATTTGCTTTTTTGATAATGGTCTCATAATTCAAAGGAAATCCAGTATTTTCTGATAAAACGCATAGCACGGCTGTTAAGTAAGGTGAATGTGAAGATATAGAACTATCTTTTTTTCCTCTGATTAGAAATTTCATGCTAGGGTTTTTTTCTAAATTAGCTTTATCTATAGGCTTTTCAGGCTTAATTGGTAATGATAAGGCAAATTTTTTGATGGTATCACTATTTAAAGCTCGATTAATTTTCACGCCTTGATGACAAAGTAGGGTGCTTCTAAATCTTCGATTATTAATGAAATCCATATATTGTTCAGTTTGCACTATGTCATTAAGAGCATTTAGCTTTTCTTGAACTTTTTCTGGCATATTACCAAGATACATAGTATTGATCGCGACATCAGATAGATATTGCATTTTATGACTTTGAGCCTGCTGCATGAAATCTGAGAAATAAGATTGAGTATTATACTCTGCTAGATGCTCATGAGCAATATAAGGGTCAGCCTGCTTTGTTAGCATCTCAGCTTCTTGCGACATCATTTTGGCATAGGCGCTATCTTGCCCGTCTAATGCATCTTTAACAAACGATAGTAGCGCTCGTGATTGTGACACTTTATCTTTCGAATTAGTGAATCCTTTTGAGTGATACTGCATCATATCACGCACTGTGCGAACCATATTCCAGCCAGGAAGGGTGTTATAGCTGATATAAGTTATACCATTTTTCGATAAATTATTTTTTGCAACTTCGAAGATCTTATTTTGTACTTCGGTGGGAACCCAAGAAAATACACCATGGCAAATAATATAATCAAATTCACCAAATTTTTTATCAATATCTGTAATAGACATATATTTAAGTTCAATATTTTTTAAACCTAAATTTTTAATATGCTCTTGTCCTTCCTTGATCTGATTTTCTGATAAATCTACCCCTACAAACTTACCTTTTGGATATTTGATCGCATGAGGAATAAGATTACCTCCACTAGCGCAACCTAACTCTAAGACCTTAGCATTCTCTATATCTGGTGGCGTCATGCCAAATAATGTTCCCAAAGTAGCTAGTTTCTCTGGTGAAGAATTATAGTACGGGTAGCTTTCATAAGGCGTTTCATTGTAAGATTCCTCAATACGAGATTTTTTGATTTTTGCTGCGCTTTTAGTCATTTATATTCTCCTTTTATTTAAATGATACTATTTAATAGGAATTTTATACGTAAGTCCTACTGTAAATTCTCCAACCCCAAAAGATTTTTTGACCGACTGTGGACCAACTAATTTATTTTCGATTGGGTCGAAGATAGAGTATACTAGACTAAGATCCTTAATAATTTGTAACTTTGCAGCAAAATCGACAGAAAAGTTTTCAGTTATGTCTTTATTGACACCAATACCGAACTGATAAGCTAGTTTATTCATC